>JBFYZE010000337.1:0-6848 GCA_041309665.1 Gemmatimonadales bacterium
GCGGTCCTGCAGGATGGAGCGCTCGTGGATCGGCCTGAAGAGGTACTCCAGGCCGGACTCGTCGGCGAGGTAGCGAACCTCCACGGGAGTCACCATGCCCTCGCGGTTCAGCTGGCCGTTCCACTGGGCCCGGTCGACGCCGGCCACGTGCCCCTGGGGCGTCGGCTGGAGCAGCTTCTCGAGCTCCGCCTCCCACAGGCCCTCCAGGGGGCGACGGCGCACGGTCCCGCTGTCGTCCCACCACGCCCAGGAGCGGTGCCCGCGGGTGGAGACACCGAAGCGCGGCGCACCGCACTCAAGCGCCTCGGCGAACGCCTCGGTGAGATGGATGGGTGTGGGGCGCTCGTTCTCCTCGGCGGCGGTGCCCCGGGCGAAGACCTGGCGGATGAGCTCCCTGATCTTGGACGCCGACGCGAGCGCCAACTCGATGCGCAGGTCGGTGCGCGCGTGCAGCTCGTCAACGGCGTCGGTCTTCATCGGGGATTCCACCACGACCGTGAGTGCCTCGTCGGTCTTCATGATGGGCAGCGTCAGGTGCGCCAGGGCCCACTCGGGGGAGACCAGGGCGGCCGCCTCGGGATCGATGGAGTCGGCGTCGGGGAAGATGAAGGGAAGGTCGAACTGGGAAGCGAGTCCCCAGTCCAATTCGTGCTGGGACACGAATCCCAGCGCCAGCAGCGCCTCCCCGAAGTATCCCCCGTGGTCCCGCTGGTACTCCAGCGCTCGACGGCAGTCCTCGTCCGTCAGGCGCCCGGAGCTCATCAGGATCTGCCCGATGGTGCGTCGCTCAGCCATGTCCGGCTCCCCGGTCAGGGTCTTGTTCCGTTCTCGTCCGCGGCGTCGCCGGCCACACGCTCGGCGAGCCACCGCCCCACGATCTCCGTGGAAAAGCTACCTCCCATGTCGGGCGTGGTCTTCCCCTCGGCGATGGCAGCGGCCACGGCCCGCTCCACGCGCTCCCCCGCCGCAGGGTGCCCGAAGTGGTCCAGCATCAGGGCCACGCAGCGCACCGCCCCGAACGGATTCGCCCTCCCCATTCCCGCGATGTCGGGCTCGGGCCCGTGCACGGGCGCGAACAGTCCGTGGCGGCCGGGGTGGATGTCGGCTCCCGGTGCCAGGCCGAGCCCTCCGGTGAGCTCGGCGGCCAGGTCGCTCACGATGATCCCAGAGAGGCTGGAGGTCACGAGGACCGCGAAGCGCTCCGGCCGGCGGACGAGATCCCTGACCACGGCGTCCACGTGCACCGCGTCGCGCTCGATCTCGGGGTACTCCGAGCCGACCTCGTCGAACACCCGCGGCCACGGGTCCCCGGCCTGACGCGTGACGTCGGCGTCGTCCACGAGGGTGACGCGGGGCCGCCCCTTGGCACGGGCGAAGCCGAAGGCTGCGCGCACGGTGCGCTCCACCCGCGCCTGCGGGCCCACCGCGCTGTCCCGGAAGATCTCCAGGCGCACGGGGACCTTGAAGCGCTTGAGGGGGCAGAGCTCGGGAGCCAGCAGCACGCAGGGGCGGAAGCTGACGTACAGATCCAGCCGGGACCGGAGCCCCAGCAGGATGGCTCGGGCGTGCTCGTTGCCAGGGACCCGGGGATCGCCCAGGGCGCCGAGGAGAACGGCGTCGTGGTCCCGGGCGAAGACGTCGAGCTCCCCGTCGGTGATGGCCACCCCGTCCCGCAGCCAGCGCTCGGCGCCCAGGTCCCACTCGGTGAGCCGGAGGTCGAGCCCGACCGCCCCGGCCAGGGCCTCCAGCACGCGGCGCGCCTGGGGCACGACCTCGGTGCCGATTCCATCTCCGGGGATGAGGGCGATGCGGGGCATTCCGGGGGCGTGCGTGGCGTTGGATCCGTCGGGGGCCAGACCGTCAGATTAGCGCTTGGAGCGGACCACCACCACCCCACGCGCAGGGGCGCCGTTGCCCTCCACGACGAAGGGATATCGCCCCTCGGGGGCACCCTCGAAGGACAGGACGAAGCGCTCGTCCTTGGTCACGAGCGGGTGGGAAGCCATCTGGTCCGTGCGCTCCATGAAGGCGCGGGCCTCCGGCGTGAGGCTGTCCGCCTCGAATCGGATCTCGTGCACCCACCAGTCCAGCGTGAGGAACTCCACCCAGGCTCCGGGCACGATCTCCACCGAAGGCCCCGAGAGCGTCTCCTGGGGCCCTCCGGAGATCGTCACGCGGTGGACCTGGTCCGCATCCGTGAGCCCCAACTCCGCGCGCAGGAGGCTGTCGGGCCGCAGCGAGGTGTCGGAGCCGGCGGTGCACCCCGGCAGCGCGAAGGCCCACGCCGCCGCCACCCCCAGCGCCAGCGCCAGCGGGCTCCGGACCGCGGCGACGTGAGCCGCCCCGGAGCCCGGGTGCCGTCTCAACCGCCGACCTCGGTCCCGCAGGAGATGCAGAAGCGCCACTCGGGGTCCAGCTCCTCGCCACACCCCGGACAGGGGACGACGTGCACGTCGGTGCCGCAGAACGGACAGAAGTTCAGGTTGGCTCTGGGCGGCAGCTCCGCCCGGCACCAGCGGCAGGTGTCGGGAACACCGTGCGCCAGGGGCGACTCCACCGCCTTCGGAGCGGAGGCGGGCGGTGCGCGGTGCACCGGAGGAGCGGACGGGGCCCGCGGTTGCTCGGGAGCCAGATCCTCCATGGAGACGGGCTCCGAACGGTCAGGGGACGGGGAGGACCCTCTGCCCACCGCCAGGAAGGCCGGGTTGAGGCGCACGTCCACCGCCGCGTACTCCCGGTACAGCCCGGTATTCGGATTCGACGAGGCCATCTCCTCCCGGAGCGCCCGGAGCGCGGGCGCCGACTCCAGGAAGACATACCCTCCCTCCCCGGCGAGGAGGCGCAGAAGCGCGTCCTCGTAGTCCCCGTTCATCTCCACGCCGATCCGATCGCGGTGCGTGCCGTACGGCACCAGGTTCTGGTAGATCTCCGCCACCGTGAACGGCTGGTGGAGGTACTCGGGGCGGCGGGCCAGGATCTCCTCCACCAGCGCCGAATGGAATCGGGCGAGCACGTTCTTCGTCTCCATCGTCACTCCTCCTCGGGCGACGCGCCCTCGGCCTCAAGGTGGACCATCCCCGCCGCAGCCGCCGCCCGGAGGAATGTCTCGGGGTCGATGAAGGGGATCTCCACCCCGCTCTGCTCGTGCCAGCGCTCGGCCATGCGCCGCATGTAGTGTCCCATCGTCTCGTGGGAGAACCCGGCCTGATCCCGCATCTGCCGCACGATCTCGTGCCAGGTCCCGAGGAATCGGTACCCGTCGGCCATGCGAACGATGTTCCGCCCCCCCTGCCGCTCCCGGTCGAAGAGCTCCAACTGGCTGGGATCGTAGAACGCCCCGTGGAGGCTCACGCCCATGCGTGCCTCCACCTCGCCGAGGAGGCGGTCGATGGGGTCGTCCTGTTCCCCCTCCAGCTCGCCGAGCCGCTGGTCCCACGGCGCGAGCCGCGGATCGCCCGCCTCGAGGTGCCAGAGGGTGCGCTTCAGCTCCAGGAGCCGCCAGACCGCCAGCGCGTCCCAGTGCTCCTGGGGCGGCACGCGCTCCAGCTCCCGGAGCGCACCCTCCCAATCCCCGCGGTCGTAGAGGAGGTGGCCCAGGTAGACGCGGGCCTCGTGGAGGTCGGGGTCGAGCCGGAGGGACCGCCGGATCTGGCGTCCCGCGCCCACGTCGTCGCCCAGCCGGTGCAGCGCGTAGCCCAGCGACGCGGCCGCCTCGGCGTTGTCGGGGCGCGCGGCCGCCGCCTTCGCGAAGACGTCCCTGCACTCGGCGTAGAGCGCCTCGCGATAGAGAGCGCGGCCCATGGTGAGCAGGAGCTCGACGTCGTCGTCGTAGCCCAGCGCCGCCACCTGGCCGAAGAGATCCAGGGCCTCCTTGCGCTCGCCGAAGCGTAGGAGGGTCTCCCCGAGCCCGGCGAGGGCGTCCTCATGGGTGGGGTCCAGGACCGCGGCCCTCTCGAACGACTTGCGGGCCCAGGCGTACTCCTCACGGGCGAGCCGGGCGTACCCGAGCCCCACGTACAGGTCCACGGCCTCGGGATAGAGCGAGAGGCCCTCCTTGAGCATCTCGAGGGCCCCTTCGTAGTCACCGTCGTTGTAGAGCTTGTGCGCCTGCTCGTCGTATTCCTCGGAGCTGAGGAACCCCTCGGGCATGTACGTGCTCCTTGGACGGGCCGGGGGCGGAGGCGAGCCTCCGCCGGAACGCTCTGCCCCGCAATATATTGCGCCAGGAGCAGGGGTACCACCCCGTATCCGGGGCCCCGAGGCACGTCTGCAACGCGCCCGAGCGGCGCTCAGACCCTGCCGTAGGTGACGCCGCAGAGGGGGCAGACGAGCCCCTTGCCCGCCCGGACGAGGCGGACCCCCGTGCCGTGGCGGGGGCAGTCCGGATCCTCTCCCTTCTCCTGGACCTGCTTCACGTGCGAGCGCTCTCCCTTGCTGGCCCGGGAGAGCTCCATGAGGTAGCGCAACGACGAGGCGCTGCACTCAAGGTGGGCCACGGCGCTCCCGTCGTCCTTGGACCGCACGACGAGAAGCTGTAGGAACCCGCCCATGGGCGACGGCATCTGCTGGCCCGCGTAGAAGGCCTTGTTGAGGATCTTGTCCTCCTCGAGGATGAGGATCCCGTTGGGCCCCATCTTCGCCTTGGGCCGGTGGACCTTGGGCTCGGGCTTCTTGGGCGGCACCTTCTTCGCCCCGGTCTCCCTGGCGGGCGCGCCGTCCTTGGGAACGGCAGCCTCGCCCTTCCCCGGCACCTCGGGTCGCGCGGGGGGCGAGGGGGCCTTCTTGCCCGACGCCGTTGCCGACTTGCCGGCTGGGGTGGGCTTGGCGGGTGCCCCTGCCGAGGTCGGAGGAGATGTCTCGGCGGGCGCCGCTTTCTGGCCCAGCGCGGGCTTCTTCTTGGCTGGAGAGGCCGTCGCAGCCGTGGCCTTCTGGGCCGGAGCCGGCTTCGTCGGCGCCGGAGGGGTCTTCTTGGCCGGGGCCGGCTTCTTAGCGGTCGGGGCGGGCTTCTTGGCCGGAGTGGGCTTCTTCTTGGACGTGGCGGGCTTCTTCGGCGCCGGAAGGGCCTTCTTGGCGGGAGTCGGCATCTTCGCGGTTGGGGCGGGCTTCCTGGCCGGGGCCGGCTTCTTCTTCGGCGGGGCGGGCGTCTTCTTGGCCGGGGCTGGCTTCTTCACCGGAGCCGTCTTCCTGGCCGGAGCCGCCTTCCTGGCCGGAGCCGCCTTCTTCTTGGCCGGAGAGGCCTTCGCGACCGCGGACTTCTTGGCCGGTGCCGCCTTCATCTTCGCCGGCTTCGCGACCTTCTTGCCCTTGCTTGTAGCCATTGCGGCCCTTCTCCGGGAGCTGACGGGCGTGATTCCCCCCCAAAAACGGGCCCAAGTATAGACCCCGGATGCCTTTGCGCCAAGCGGTGGACGGCTCCCCGGGGCCCGCCGGGGAGGTCCCTGGGAGGGCGGAGGAGCCCCGCCGACGGGAAACACGCAGGGGCGGGGGGCCCGAAGGCTCCCCGCCCCTGCAGCAGATCGGGATGTCGCTACGGCCGTGGAGCCGTTACGCCACGCCGGCGGCGTCCTGCATCTTGGGCGCGGCGCGGGAGATGGCGGGCTTGCAGAACCGCATGCCGATCTCGTAGAGCTGGCCCAGGTCGGTGTCGGCCAGGTCGGGATAGCGCTCCCCGATGTACTCGATGGTCTCGTCCATCCAGTGCTTCTGGTCGTCCTCGGCGGCCTGCAGGACCCCACAACGGTTGATATGGCTGAAGAGCTCGTCCCGAGCCCGATCCATGAGCTTCTCTTTACTCAATCTCTCCTCCCCTTATCCTTCGGACGCATGCCACGCTTTCGGCCACGGTTGGCTTCAGCCGAATAAGCTAACGGAGAATCCCCTTCCGGGAAACCGATCCTTGTCGCCCACCCACGAGCCGGATGCCATCGCGCTGGAGGTCTTCCGCCACCTCTTCACGGCGCTGGCGGAGGAGATGGGGGCGGCCCTCAGACGGGCCTCCTTCTCCCCGAACATCAAGGAGCGGCGCGATTACTCCTGCGCCCTCTTCTCGCCCCGGGGGGCGGCGGTCTCCCTGGGGGACCACATGCCCGTGCACCTGGGCGCCATGCCCATGAGCGTCTGGGCCGCCCTGGAGGAGCTGGGGACGCTGGCTGCGGGGGACGTGGCCTGCCTCAACGACCCCTTCCGCGGCGGCACCCACCTGCCGGACATCTCGCTCATCTCCCCGGTGCACGCCCCCGACGGGCGCCTCCTGGGATACGTGGCGTCCCGGGCCCACCACTCGGACGTGGGAGGGATGACCCCGGGGTCGATGCCGCTGGCCCAGGAGATCTTCCAGGAGGGGCTCCGGATCCCGCCGGTGCGCCTGTACGTGGCCGGGGTGCGCAACGAGGACCTCTGGCGCACGATCCTGGCCAACGTCCGCACTCCGGTGGAGCGCGCGGGTGACCTGGACGCCCAGCTGGCCGCGCTCCACGCCGGCAGCGTGCGCCTGAAGGAGATCGCGGCCCGGCGGGGCGTGGACGAGACGCTGGGGGCCATGGACGCGCTGGTGGCGTACGCGGACCGCCTCGTGGAGGCCGGGCTGGAGCGCATCCCCGACGGGACCTACCGGGGAGAGGACTTCCTGGAGGACGACGGATTCGGGAGCGGGCCCATCGCCATCCGCGCCGCGCTCACCGTGAGGGGACCCTCGCTCCGCATCGACTTCACGGGCACCGACCCCCAGGTGGCCGGGGGGGTCAACGCGGTCTCGGCCATCACCGCCTCCGCGTGCCGCTACGTGGTGCGCTGCGTGGTGGAGGCGCTCCTCGGGGAGCCCCTCCCCGCCGGGGGCGGCTCCATGTCGG
>JBFYZE010000338.1:0-8117 GCA_041309665.1 Gemmatimonadales bacterium
CGACCCATCCTAGGAGGCCCATGGACGCAGAGTACGTGCAGCAGCTCTCCGACGAAGAGCTGGACGCCTACATCCTCACACGGCTGAAGAGCCTGGGCGTGGACCTGGGCGTGCTCCCCGAGGACGAGCCCGACGCCCCCGCCGACCGCCGCAGGATCCTCATGGGCGCACGGCGCTTCCTGCGCTCCACGCCCCAGGCCATCCTGGCGTGGGAGCCGGATCCCCAGGCGGTGGCCCCGGCCATGTACCCGGCGTCGCTGGCGCCTGCGCTCCGGGGCCGTGGCGATGGGTGAGGCGCGCAGGGGGCGCGCGTCGCGGAGCGGGCCTGCGGTGGCGCCGCCCTCGTGCGCCGCCCCCCCGCAGGACCGCCTCCTGGACCGGCGCCTCTTCCTGGAGCGCATGGGGCTCCTCACGGCTGCTGCCGCCGCGGGGACGGCGTTCACGCCCGGGCGTGCTGGCGCGTACCCTGCGGTACATACCGGCGCAGCCGAGGGTGGCGCGGGCCCATCCGCCTGGCCGCTCCCCGATCCCCGCTCCGTCCGGGCCACGCAGCCCTGGGAGATGACGCTGGCCGAGCTGGCCTCCCAGCTCCGGGAGGGGGCGCTGAGCCCGACGGAGCTCGTGGAGGCGCACCTCGGCCGCATCGAGGCACTGGACGGGACGCTCCAGGCCTTCAACACCGTGGTGGCGGCGGCGGCCCGCGCCGAGGCGCGGAAGCTCTCGGACCGGCGCTGGTCGGGCCCGCTCCACGGGATCCCGCTGGCCATCAAGGACAACTACTACACCCAGGGCGTCCTCACGACCGCCAACTCGCACATCTACCGGGACTTCGTTCCGACGTACGACGCCGAGGCGTGGGAGCGTCTGAAGGCGGCCGGGGCCGTCCTCCTGGGAAAGACCCAGATGGGGCCGCTGGCCACGAGCCGGGCGACCACCCCCGACGGCGAGCCCACCACCCGCAACGCGTGGGCTCCCCTGGACCCCTCGGTGGACCCGGGGGGATCGTCCAGCGGGTCGGCGACGGCCGTGGCGGCGCGCATGGCCGCCTCGGCCACGGGCACCCAGACCGGCGGGTCCATCACCAACCCTTCCGCCCGGCAGGGGCTCACGGGGATCAAGCCCACCATGGGCCGGGTCTCGCTCCGCGGCATCGTTCCCCTGAGCTACACCCGGGACCACCCCGGACCCCTGGCCCGGGACGCCATGGACGCCGCCCTGATGCTCCAGCACATGGCGGGGCCCGACCCCCTCGACCCGAGGACGCTGGGCCTCCCGGCCGTCCCGGACCTGGCGACGGCGGCCCAGCCCGTCCGCAGCGGTGGCCGCACGGTGCTGCGCTGGCCCACGACGCTGGGGATCCTCCCCGGCTACCTCGACGCGCCCGAGGCGGAGACCGCGGCGCGTCGGGCCATGGTCGCCACCTTCGAATCGCTGGGCGCGAGGGTGGTGGAGGTGGATCTCCCCGAGGAGTGGGACATCCTCACCGGCGGCGACTTCAACAACGTGCGCCTCCCCGAGCGCGCCGAGCCGTTCCTCGACGTCCTGCGCCGGGACGTGCGCCTCTTCGGGGTCGCCCTTTCCCCCTGGATCCACGGACTCCTCCTGTCGGGGCCCGAGTACCTGCGGGGGCAGCGGGCGAAGATGGCGCTCCTCCGGGGCGTCCTGGACGGGATCTTCTCCCGGTGCGACGCGGTGGTGCAGACGGCGCCCGTCCCCTTCGACATGATCGGTCTCCCCCTCATCGCGTTCCCCATCGGCTTCGAGGAGTCGCGAGGCTACCCCCTGCCCACATCCGCGATGATGGGCGGCCTTCCCTTCGGCGAGGAGCGGCTGCTCTCCCTCGCGGCCGCGTACCAGGCGGAGACGGATTGGCACCGGCGGCGGCCCGCCGACCCCGATCCCCGCGCCGCCCCGGGCTCCGCCGGCGCCGCGCCGCGCCGCCTCGACGTGCTCGACGTGCTGGAGCAGTGCGAGTAGCGCACCGCCCGGAAGGCCGCGCCGGCGCTCGCGTTTCCACGGACGTGCATAAACATGCCGCGGCTTATGTGCTCGCCCGGGTGGACCGTGTCGGGGAGGAGTGTTATGCCTCATGGGACCCTCCCCTCACCGAGCCTACCATGACTTCTCGCATCGTGATCCTGGGAGCCGCCGGCCGCGACTTCCACGTGTTCAACACCGTCTATCGTGACGACCCCTCGGTCCGGGTGGTCGCCTTCACCGCGCAGCAGATCCCCTACATCGACGAGCGCCGCTATCCGCCGGAGCTGGCGGGGCCGCTCTACCCCGAGGGCATCCCCATCCGGCCCGAGGACGAGCTGGAGGAGATCATCACCTCGGAGGGCGTGGCGCGCTGCGTCATGGCCTACTCGGACGTGTCCCACGAGTACGTGATGCACCTGGCCAGCCGGGTGAACGCGGCCGGCCCCGACTTCGAGCTGGGCGGCGCGGCCCGCACCATGCTTCCCTCCACCAAGCCGGTGGTGGCCGTGTGCGCATCGCGCACGGGGGCGGGGAAGAGCCAGACCAGCCGCGCCGTGGCGAACATCCTGCGGGCGGCGGGGCTGCGCGTGGGCGTGGTGCGCCATCCCATGCCCTACGGCGACCTGCTCAAGCAGCGGGTGCAGCGCTTCGCCGGCGAGGAGGACCTCCTCTTCCACGAGGCGACCATCGAGGAGCGGGAGGAGTACGAGCCCCACATCGCCAACGGGTCGGCGGTGTTCGCCGGGGTGGACTACGAGGCCATCCTGAGGGCGGCGGAAGCCGAGTCGGACGTGGTGCTCTGGGACGGGGGGAACAACGACACGTCGTTCTTCCGGGCCGACGTGTACATCACGGTGGTGGACCCCCACCGCCCGGGCCACGAGCTGCTCTATCATCCCGGCGAGACGAACCTGCGCCTGGCCGACGTGGTGGTGGTGAACAAGGTGCAGACCGCCCGTCCCGAGGACGTGGCCCAGGTGCTGGGGAACGTGGCCCGGGCGAACCCCGGGGCCATGGTGATCCGGGCGGCGTCGCCCATCGCGGTGGACGACCCTGCGGTGCTCCGCGGAAGGCGGGTGCTCGTGGTGGAGGACGGCCCAACGCTCACCCACGGCGGGATGCGCTACGGCGCCGGGACGCTGGGCGCGCGTGACGCGGGCGCCGCGGAGATCGTGGACCCCCGGCCCTTCCTGGTGGGCGAGCTGGTGGAGACGTTCCGGAAGTACCCCGCGCTGGGCCCCATCCTTCCCGCCATGGGCTACGGCGAGCAGCAGGTGGCCGACCTGGAGGCGACGCTCCGCCGCGCTGCGGAGGGCGGCGTGGAGGCGGTGGCGGTCGGGACGCCCATCGACCTGGCCCGGCTGGTCCGCATCCCCGTGCCCGCCACCCGGATCCGCTACGAGCTGGAGGTGCTCGGCAAGCCCGATCTCGGCGACGCCCTGGCGCCGATCCTGGAGGGGCGGAGACGGTGACGGCCCACCTCGCCGTCTTCGTCTCCCCCCACGGCTTCGGGCACGCGGCGCGCGCATCGGCGGTCATGGAGGCGCTGCACCGGCGCACCGGGGCGCACTTCGAGCTCTTCACGACCACCCCCCGCTGGTTCTTCGACGAGTCGGTGGAGGGTCTCTACCGCCGCCACGAGGTGGCCACCGACGTGGGGTTCTTCCAGACGTCGGCGCTGGCCTACGACCTGGAGCGCACCGTCGAGGCGGTGAGCGCCCTGGTGCCCTTCCATCCGGACCTGGTGACCGGCCTCGCCCTGGAGGTGCGGCGGGCGGGGTGCTCGGCGGTGCTGTGCGACGTGGCCCCGCTGGGGATCGCGGTGGCGGATCGGGCGGGGCTCGCCTCCGTGCTGGTGGAGAACTTCTCCTGGCCCTGGCTCTACGAGCCGCTCCTGGAGGAGGCCCCGGCCCTCGCTCCCCTCGCGGAGGAGCTGGACCACTGGATCGGCCTCGCCACCCTCCACCTGCAGGCCGAGCCTTACTGCTTCGCCGACTCCCGGGCCCACGCCTCGGTGCTCCCGGTCAGCCGGCCGCCCCGCCGCAGCCGGGAGGAGCTGCGCCGCGAGCTCGGCGTGGGGGAGGACGAGAAGGTGGTGGTCCTCACCATGGGCGGGTACATGGAGGAGATGCCCTTCCTGTCGCGCCTCGAGCAGGTGGAGGGCGTGACCTTCGTGGTGACGGGGTGCCCGACCAACGAGGTGCGGGGGAACCTGCGCCTCCACGACAACGCCACCCGCCTGTACATGCCCCACCTGGTCCGGGCGGCCGACGCCGTGGTGGCGAAGCTCGGCTACAGCACCGTGGCCGAGGTGTGGCGGGAGGGTCGCCCCGCCGCCTTCGTCACCCGCGCCGACTTCCGGGAGATGGCTCCCATGTGGGCCTGGGCGTCGGCGCGCATCCCCGGGTTCGAGATCCCGGCCGCAGGGTTCGCCTCGGGCTCGTGGGTGGAGCGCGTCCCCGAGCTCCTCCGCACCCCGCCGCCCCCGGCCCAGCCCCGCGGCGGGGCGGAGCAGGTGGTGGACCACATGCTGGAGCGGATCCCGGCGCTGCGGCACTGGAGCTCGTAGCCCATCAGAAGGGTACCCCCACGGCCTTGCACAGGAACGCCATGTACCCGGATCCGGCGGCGCACAGCTTCGCCAACTCCCCGGGGAGGCGGGGCCCGGTGGCGAACGCCTCGTCCAGGTCCCGGTACGCGATGAAGTCCTTCCACTTCAGGTCCTCGGCCAGGGGGTGCTCCGGGTCGAAGTCCCTGGGGGGACGGGAGAGCCGCTCTCCCTCCATGGTGAACACGCGCGTGAGCTTCGCGCCCCGGGACGCCTTCCTCCACGCGGCGGGCTCCTCGACGATGTGCTCCCGGATCCGGCGCAGGCTGGGCCCCTCCGGGTGCCAGAGCCCCACGGCCACGAACACGGAGCGGGGCTCGATGTGGAAGTAGTACCCGGGGGCGTGGACGTCCCGGGCCTGGTCGTGGCGGAACTGGATCCCGGTGTGGGTCTTGTAGGGGCTCTTGTCCTTGGAGAATCGGGTGTCCTTGTGGATGCGGAAGAGGGAGCGGGGCCCGGCGTGGAAGTGGGGGCTGAGCGCGGCCAGGTGGGGCGCGAACGCCTCGATGAAGCGGAGCGCCGGGTCGCGCACGTGCTCGTCGTAGCGCGACCGGTTGGCGTCGAACCAGTCACGCCGGTTGTTCCTGGCCAGCTCCCTCAGGAAGCGGAACGTCTCCTTGGTGAAGTACCCGTCCTCCGCCATGGGCCACCTTCTCCGCTGTCGTGGTCCGGCGCTCCGCGCCTCCCGGCGACGGGGCCGCCTCGGGGTCCCTCAGGGGTACAGCCGCTCGGTCTCCCAGCGGCCCTCGCCGCGCCGGAACACGAGGCGGTCGTGGAGCCGGCTGGCCTTCCCCTGCCAGAACTCCATCGCCGTCGGGCGGAGAAGGTACCCGCCCCAGAAGGGGGGGAGGGGGACGTCGTGGCCGGGATACTCCTTCTCGAAGCGCCTCACGCGCTCCTCCAGCTCCTGGCGTGACGCGAGGGGCCGGCTCTGGCGCGACGCCCAGGCGCCGATGCGGCTCCCGCGGAGCCGGCTGGAGTAGTAGGCGAAGCTCTCCTCCTGGGAGACCCGCTCCACCACGCCTTCCACGCGCACCTGCCGCTCCAGGATGGCCCAGTGGAAGCAGAGGGCGGCCCGGGGGTTCGACGCCAGGTCGACCGCCTTCCGGCTCTCATAGTTGGTGTAGAACACGAACCCGCGCTCGTCCACGGTCTTGAGCAGCAGCATGCGCACCGAGGGGGCGCCGTCCGCGCTCGCAGTGGCCAGCGACATGGCCTCGGGCATGAAGAGCCCCGAGTCGCCGGCGGCCTTGAACCACTCCTTGAAGAGCTCGATGGGATCGCGGTCGTCGGCGGCCTCGGGGATCCCCCGCACGACGCCCGTGCCCAGCGTGACAAGCGCGCGGAAGGAGGACTTCAGGGACATTCGCTCTCCTGATCTGCGAAGGCGTGCGGAGGGTATCGCAAGATCGCCGGAGCCGCTCGGGGGAGGCAACCGGGGGTTGCCCCGGGACGCCCGTCTCGCCATGGTTGTTGACCCCTCCCCCCCGGGGGGGGATCGACACGGCCCCGCCTCGGGGTCCGGCAGCGGAGCGTGCCATGGGCGGCGACAGGAAGCAGGACATCGTGCGCAGGCTGAGGAGCGTGGAGGGCCACGTCCGCGGCGTCGAGCGCATGGTGGAGGAGGACGCCTACTGCGTAGATGTCGTGAACCAGATCCTCGCCGTGCAGAAGGCGCTCAAGAAGGTGAGCGCCCTCGTCCTGGACCAGCACCTGCACTCGTGCGTCACCCATGCCATCCAGGGGAGCGACCCCGCAGCGAAGGAGAGGGTCCTGGGCGAGCTGCTGGAGGTGTTCGAGGCCACGGGCAAGGGATGACCCCAGCGACCACACCACCAATCGAGGACGACCATGACGACGAAGACGGTATCCGTGCCCAACATCACCTGCGGCCACTGCGTGATGACCATCCAGCGCGAGGTGGGCGAGCTGAAGGGCGTCTCGGCGGTGAAGGCGGACAAGGACACCCGGCAGGTCACCGTGTCCTGGGACCCGGCTGCCACCGACTGGGAGGCCATCGCGGCCACGCTGAAGGAGATCGACTTCCCGGCCGCGGGCTGAGCCGACGGCCCGTCCACACGCCTTCCCGACGTCTCCGCCCATGACCGAGCTCCGCGAGCTGACCATCCCGGTCACCGGGATGACGTGCGCCAACTGCGTCGCCACCGTCCAGCGCACCCTGCGCAAGACCGAGGGCGTCGCGGAGGCGTCCGTGAACTACGCTTCCGAGCGGGCCACGGTGCGCTTCGACCCCGGCAAGGTGCGCGAGGACCAGCTCCGTGACCGGATCGTGCGCGCCGTCGAGGCCGCCGGGTACGGCGTGGTGGACGCTGCGCCGGAGGCCATGGAGGACGCGGAGGCCGCCGCGCGCCGCGCCGAGATCCTCGACCAGACGCGGAAGTTCTGGACGGGCGTGGCCTTCGCGCTCCCCCTCTTCCTGCTCAGCATGGCGCGGGACTTCGGGCTGGTGGGCCATTGGGCCCACGCGCCCTGGGTGAACTGGCTCATGTTCGCGCTGGCCGCGCCCGTGCAGTTCTGGGTGGGCCTGGACTACTACCGCGGCGGGTGGAAGTCGCTCCGCAACGGCTCGGCGAACATGGACGTGCTCGTGGCCATGGGGTCGTCGGTGGCCTTCGCGTACTCGGTGGCCGTGGCCGTGGCGCTCGCGCTCGGCTCGACGGCGGCGGGCGACCACGTCTACTTCGAGACGGCTGCGCTCATCATCACGCTCATCAAGCTGGGCAAGCTCCTCGAAGTGAGGGCCAAGGGGGAGACGAGCGCGGCCATCCGTGAGCTCATGGGGCTCCGGGCGAAGACGGCGAGGGTGGTGCGGGACGGCGCCGAGGTGGACGTGGCGGTGGAGCAGGTGGTGGCCGGCGACGTGGTGATCGTCCGCCCGGGGGAGCGCCTTCCGGTGGACGGGGTGGTCCTGGACGGCCGCTCGGCCGTGGACGAGAGCCTCCTCACGGGCGAGAGCATGCCGGTGGAGAAGGGTCCCGGCGACGCGGTGACCGGCGCCACGCTGAACCGGGACGGCGCGCTCCGCTTCCGCGCCACCAGGGTGGGCTCGGAGACCGCTCTGGCGCAGATCATCCGCATGGTCCAGGAGGCCCAGGGGAGCAAGGCGCCCATCCAGCGCCTGGCCGACCGGGTGGCGGGGGTGTTCGTGCCCGCGGTCATCGCCCTCGCCCTCCTCACGTTCCTGGTGTGGTGGCTCTGGGTGGGTGCCGGGTTCACACCGGCCCTCATCCGCATGGTCGCCGTCCTCGTCATCGCCTGCCCGTGCGCCCTCGGCCTCGCCACGCCCACCGCGGTGATGGTGGGGACGGGGAGGGGGGCCCGGATGGGGGTCCTCTTCCGGAACTCCGCCGCGCTCGAGCGCGCCCACGCCCTGGACGTCGTGGTGCTCGACAAGACCGGCACCGTGACGCGGGGAGAGCCGGCGGTGCTGGAGGTCGTGGTGCGCACCCCGGCGGGGACGGGAGAGGGCGCGGCGGCGGAGGCGGGCGCGGAGGCCGAGGCGTGGCTC
>JBFYZE010000339.1:0-11033 GCA_041309665.1 Gemmatimonadales bacterium
CCGGCCGGTTGACGCGCCCGGGGCCTTGGCCTATCGCCACCCTTGGTACGACCACCGCTCACGTGCGCGGGCCCGCGCCCGTCCGCCGGCGCCCCTCGGGGCCCCGCGGGGCGGGCGCGCGGCTTGGGACCCCTGATTCGACAGGCGGAAGGCCACGATGGGTGACGGCAAGACCCGAGCGGATGCGATCATCAAGGAAGCGCTCACCTTCGACGACGTCCTCCTCGTTCCCAACCACTCGCTGATCCACCCCAAGGACACCGACGTCGCCACGCGCCTCACGCGCAGGATCCATCTGCGCATCCCCCTGGTCTCCGCGGCCATGGACACGGTCACGGAATCGAAGATGGCGATCCAGATGGCCAGGGAAGGGGGGATGGGGATCATCCACAAGAACCTCACGCCGGAGAGGCAGGCGGAGGAGGTGGACCGGGTGAAGCGCTCGGAGAGCGGGATGATCCTGAACCCCATCACGCTCTCTCCCGAGGGCACGCTCAGGGACGCCCACGGGCTCATGGCCCGCTTCTCCATCAGCGGAGTCCCCATCGTGGAGAAAGGAGGACGGCTGGTGGGGATCGTGACGAACCGGGATCTCCAGTTCGAGACCGACCTGGACCAGACCATCCGGGGAGTCATGACCTCCGACGGGCTCGTCACCGTGCCGGTGGGCACCACCCTGGACGAAGCCCGCGAGATCCTCCACAAGCATCGCATCGAGAAGCTCCCCGTGGTCGACGCCGACGGAAAGCTGCGGGGCCTGATCACGGTGAAGGACATCTTCAAGCGCCAGCAGTACCCCAACGCGTGCAAGGACGAGCACGGGCGCCTGCGCGCCGGAGCCGCCATCGGCGCGGCCTCGAAGGACCTGGATCGCGCGGCGCTCCTCGTGGACGCGGGCGTGGACGTGCTCGTGGTGGACACGGCTCACGGTCACTCGGAGGGCGTGCTCAAGGCCGTCGCCAAGGTCCGTGAACGGTTTCCCGACGTCGAGCTCGTGGGAGGCAACGTGGGCACCCGCGAAGCCGCGCGCGCGCTCGTGGAGCGCGGGGCGGACGCCGTGAAGGTCGGCGTGGGCCCGGGGTCCATCTGCACGACCCGGGTCGTGACGGGCGTCGGCCTGCCCCAGCTCACCGCCATCATGGACTCGGTGGACGGCGTGGCCGGGGCGGTGCCCATCATCGCCGACGGCGGCATCCGCTATTCCGGGGACATCGTGAAGGCCCTCGCCGCGGGCGCGGGGTCGGTGATGATGGGCTCCATGTTCGCCGGAACGGACGAGGCCCCGGGAGAGAGCTTTCTCCTCGAGGGGCGACGCTTCAAGACGGTGCGGGGGATGGGCTCGCTTTCGGCCATGGAGCAGGGATCGGCGGACCGGTACTTCCAGGAGGGGCAGACCGACGGACGAAAGCTGGTCCCGGAGGGGATCGAGGCCCGGGTGGAGTACAAGGGGCCGGTGTCCGATACGATCTACCAGCTCGTGGGTGGCCTGCGTTCGGGAATGGGCTATTGTGGTGCGGGCACCCTGGAGGAGCTCCGGAGCCGTGCCCGCTTCGTCCGGGTGACCATGGGCGGGCTGCGGGAGTCGCATCCCCACGACGTCACCATCACCCGCGAGGCACCGAACTACCGGATGTAGAGGCTCGCCCGCGCCGACGCCGCACACGCGCCGCGCGGCTCCACGCACGGGAGGGGGCGTCATGACTGGTCCGTTCGAGACCCGCCGCGCTTGGCGCACCCTCGTCCTTCTCGCAGCGGCCGGGGCCGCGGCGTGCGGTGGTGCTCCTCCGGCGCCGCTCGCGCCCTCCCCGATCCCGGCCCCGGAGCACGCCGGTGGGGATGCGGCGATCCAGGTGCCAGGGTCCGAGGTGGAGGGGTTCGTCCTCCCCGCACCCGCGTCGCCCCGCCGTGACGAGATCCTGCGCTCGACCATGACGAAGGATCCCGACTTCCAGCGCGAGGTGGAACGCTGGGTCGAGTTCTGGCGGACCCGGGGAGGGCGCTCGTTCCCCCAGGATCTCGCCCGCATGAGTTGGTTCGGAGAGACCGTAGATGCCACGCTCGAGCGCAAGGGGCTCCCTCCCTCGCTCCGGTACCTCCCGCTCATCGAGAGCGGCTACAGGCCCGGCGCGGTGAGCCGCGCGCGGGCGGTGGGGCTCTGGCAGTTCATGGAGCCCACCGCGAGAGGGTTCGGCATGGGCGTCACCCCCCTGCTCGACGAGCGGCGGAATCCGTTCAAGTCCACGGAGGCGGCAACCGAGTTCCTCCAGCAGCTCAGGGGCCAGTTCGGCTCCTGGTTCCTGGCGCTGGCGGCGTACAACTCCGGGCCCTACCGCGTCCAGCGGCTCCTGGACACCCACGCCCCCCTGGTGCCTCCGTCCGACTCCCTCTTCTGGGCACTCCGGCGCCACCTCCCGAGGGAGACCCAGGACTACATCCCCAAGTTCTTCGCCGCGGCCCTGGTGGCGGAGGACCCGGAGGCCCACGGCTTCGTGGTGCCCTCGGACACCCTGTCGTTCACCTTCGACGAGGTGGTGGTGCCCGACGCAACGACGCTGGACGTGGTGGCGGACGCGGCAGGGGTCACCCTGGAGGACATCCGGCGCTTGAATCCGGAGATCGTGCGCGGGATGACACCGCCCGGGCGTGAGACCATCCTGAGGGTGCCGGCGGGGCAGGGCTGGTACTTCCGCGAGCGGTACGCGCTCATCCCTCCCGACCAGCGTGTGAGCTACGTGGAGCACAAGGTGGCCCAGGGCGAGACGCTCTCCCACATCGCCCGGAAGTACGGGGTGCCGTTGCCCGAGCTGCAAGCAGCCAACCCCGGGGCGCGCCCCAAGAGCCTGCGCATCGGCCAGACGCTGACGGTGCCCATCGCGCCCCGGGCAAGGCCCAGGAGCGGAACCGGAACGTCTTAGCCGGCCGGCCTCACCGCGTCCTCACTCCGCGGACCAGCGGCCACTCCCTCCTCCGTCCTTCTCGAGGAGACGGATCCCCTCGATGCGCATCCCGCGGTCCACCGCCTTCACCATGTCGTAGATCGTGAGGAGCGCCACCGAGACCGCCGTGAGGGCTTCCATCTCCACCCCCGTCCGCCCCTTGATGCGTGCCCTGGCTCGGGCCACGATCCCGGGCAGCGCGTCGTCGGCCTCGAGGGTGACCTCGATGCCGGCGCCCGGGAGCTGGTGGCAGAGCGGGATGAGGTCGGAGGCGTGCTTGCCGGCCATGATCCCCGCGAGCTCGGCCACCTGCAGGGCGTTCCCCTTGGGCGTGGACCCGCAGCGGATCCTCGCCAGCGTGGCGGCCGCCATCACGATACGGCCCTCGGCCACTGCGCTCCGCGCCGTGGACGCCTTCCCGGTCACGTCCACCATGCGGGGGCGCCCCTGGGCGTCGAAATGCGTCAGGCCGTCGTCGGACATCAGGTCCCTCCGGACACGGGCACGGCGGGTCCCAGGGCCCTCCGAAGGCGTCGGAGGAGCCCGGAGACGACCAGCTGCGGGTTCACATTGGCCCTGGAGAGTTCTCGGGCCTCCTCCAGGGCCGGGAGGGCGGCCGCGACCGCCGAGGGGTCGAGGCTCCTCGCGGCGGCGAGCTGGCGGAGACGGGGGAGTTCGTCCTGGCTGAGCACCTTCTCCTCGGCCCCCGAGGCCACGGCCGAGAGGTCGCGGAGCCACTCCTCCACGAAGGAGTACATCTCGACGACGCTCCGGGCCTGGCCCGAGGCCTGGGCGAGCGCCAGCGCGAAGCCCGGGGCCCGGCCTGGCGCCAGGGCGGCCTCCACGATCCCGAGGGCGGTGCGCCGAAGGGCCTCGAGGGGGCCGGCTGCGCCGCCCTCCTGGGGGAGGAACCCGAGGGCACGGCCGATGGAGCCCTGCGAGAGCCCCGCCG
Source organism: Gemmatimonadales bacterium (assembly GCA_041309665.1). GTDB lineage: Bacteria > Gemmatimonadota > Gemmatimonadetes > Longimicrobiales > Gaopeijiaceae > SZUA-318. Next base: position 3,889 of record JBFYZE010000339.1, read on the forward strand.
CCCAGGCGGCGGTCGGCTCGTCGACGCCGGCCTCGGAAACGAGGAACGCTGCCACCCGGTCCCGGGGGAGCGGGGCGAGGTGGAGGGGCACGGCCCGGGAGCGGATGGTCGCGAGGAGCCGCCCCGGCTCGCTGGATGTCAGGATGAAGCGGGTGCCGGACGGGGGCTCTTCCAGGAGCTTCAGGAGTGCGTTGGCGGCCTCCGGGCTCGCTTCCTGGGGCACGAGGTACTCGGCGTCGGCGATGACGAAGACCTGGACCGACCCCCGGCTCGGGCGCAGTTGCGCCTTCCTCCGGAGTCCCTGGATGAGGCCGAGGTACAGCCCCCGGAGCTCGTCGCCCTCACTGGCGCGCAGCGGATCCACGCGCATCTCGGCGAGGGCTTCGTTGCGCGCGGATTCCAGCGCATCGGCCAGCCGGTCGCCGGCCACGCCTTTGGGGCGGGGGAGAGGGAAATACCAGTGGAGGTCCGGGTGCTCCAGGCCGACGGCCGTCCGGCACGAGCGACACCCGCCGCACGGGCCCGTGTCCTGAGGTGCCTCGCAGAGCATGAGCTGCCCGGCCCAGAGCGCCAGCCTCTGCTTGCCGATCCCCCTGAGCCCGTGGAGCAGGAGCGCGGCGGGAAGTCCCTGGGCGCGGTGGGCGCGGGCAAGGGAGGCGCGAACGTCCTCGTGCCCGACGACGGCATGGAGCGCGTTCACCGGTCGCCCCCTGGCCGGAGCCACTGGAGTGGATCCTGGGCCTGGGGCGCGCCACCGTTCACCGGCGCCCGGATCTGGAACTCCAGGTGCGGTCCCTCCGGCGTGTCGGCTCCCCCCACGGTGCCCACCACCTGCCCGGCCTCCACGTCCCTTCCCTCCACCACGCCGATCTCCTCCAGGTACAGGTAGAGCGTGTAGAAGCCCTCTCCGTGGCTCAGCACCACGGTGGGGCCGTACCCCTCGAAGGGCCCGGCCAGGACCACACGGCCGCCGCGCACGGCGCGCACCGGCGTTCCCGGAGCGGCGGCGATGCCCACGCCGTTCCATCGGAGCACGAGGCCGTTGGGGCGCCGCTCCCTGCCGAAGCGGTAGATCAGGGTCCCGTCGACGGGCCATTCCAGCGAACCCGCGTCGGCGGCGGTGAGCGTGCGCCCCCCGGACGCGCGGGTGCCGGCGTCGCCACCCGAGACGCGGCGGCGCTCCTCTTCGACCCGCCTGCGCTCCAGGTCGGCGATGAGCCCGGTCATGCGCCCCTCGTCAGCTTCGAGCTGCTGGAGGCGGGTCTGGGTCTGACGCTCGCGCCCGCGGAATTCCTGGAGGGCCGCCTGCCGTTCCGCCTCCACCGCGCGGAGCTGGGCGACCTCGCCGAGGCGGTTCTGGCGCAGGCTCCCCAGCTCCGCCATGCGCTGCGACAGCTCGGCGTTCTTCTCCACCAACGCCGCTTCCAGGCTCACCACCCGGTCCACCAGGGTGCGGTCGAACGCCGCCACCCGCTGGAGATAGCGGTAGCGGTTCAGCAGGTCGGTGAACGAGGTCGCGCCGAGCAGGACGCGCACGGTAGACAGGGGACCCATCTTGTAGATGTCCCTCAGGCGCCGCGACAGCGTGGCCTTGCTCTCGGCCACCCGCTCGCGGGTGAGGAGGAGCTCCCGCGTGGTGGCCTCCACCGCTCCCGTGGTCGCGTCGGCCTGGAACTGGATCTCGGCGAGGACGGAGCGGGACGCGGACAGGCGTCGCTCCACGTTGGCCAGCTCGGTGGAGGCATCCCGCACCCGGACCCGGACTCCCTCCATCTCCTCCTGCAACCGGGCGCGCTCTGAGCGGATCTGCTCCAGCCGGCGTTGGCTCTCCAGGATTTCACGCCGGACGTCCGACTGCTGGGCCCCCACGCAGACCGGCGAACCCCACAGGACGAGGAGTGCGGCGCCGAGGCCCAGGCCCCGGGAGCGGAACGACACCCTTCGCGCTCCCACGCTCACACCTCCTTCAGGTGTCTCCGGATGGCGAGGCCGCTTGCGGCCACTCCGAAGAGCATGCCCGAGACGATTCCCGTGAGGACCCACGAGGGCGGAACCCAGGCGACCGCGAAGAGGAAGGCGTAGACGCCGCGGTACACGAGATAGGTCAGGAGCCACGCCAGCAGCCCGCCCATGAGCCCCGAGAGGGCGCCCTCCAGGAGGAAGGGAAGGCGGATGAAGCCGTTGGTTGCGCCTACCAGCCGCATGATGTGGATCTCGTCGCGCCGGGCGAAGACCGCGATGCGCAGCGCGGTGCCGATGATGAGGGCGGCCACCAGCAGGAACGCGCCGCCAAGCACGGCGGTGGTGGCGGCCCCCACCCTCCGCAGCGTGAAGAGCTTGTCCACCCACTCGCGCCCGTAGCGGACGTCCTCGACGAACGGGTACGCCTCGGCGGCCTTCGACAGGGTCTCCACGGCCTCGCGGTTGCGGGCGCCGGGCCGGAGCTCGAGCTCCAGGGACTGGGGGAGCGGATTCACGTCCAAGCCCGAAAAGAGGTCCGAGAACTCCGGGAGGTCCTGGCGGGCCCGCTCCAGCGCCTCCTGCTTGGAGACGTACTTCACGCGGGCGACCTCGCCGATGTCGGAGAGGTCGGACTGGAGCAGGTCGATCTCGCTCTGCCGGGTGTCATCGCGGAGGTAGACGACGACCTCCACCCGCTCCTCTATGGCCGTCAGCGCGAGTCTGAGGTTGTAGGTGGCCAGACCGAACAGCCCCACGACGAAGAGGGCCAACCCGACCATGGCGGCGGACAGCCCCGTGAGGACGGGAGCGCGCCGGAACGCGGCCAGGGCTTCGCGGAGTGCGTACACGGTGCGCGCCTATCCCGCGTGGGAGTCGTAGACCAGACGCCCGTTGTCCAGCTCCAGGACCCGCGCCTGGGCGTGCTGACGGGTCAGCTCCAGGTCGTGGGTGGCCATGAGCACGGCCATGCCCTTGGCGTTGATGTCCCAGAAAAGGTCCACGATGCCCCGGGTGGCGCGCTCGTCCAGGTTTCCCGTGGGCTCGTCGGCCAGGAGGACGTAGGGATCGTTCGCCAGGGCCCGGGCGATGGCGACGCGCTGCTGCTCGCCTCCCGAAAGCTCGTTCACCAGGGCCCCGAGCTTGGTGGACAGCCCCACCTGCGCCAGGAGTCGCTGGGCCCGGGGCAGGATGTCTTTGCGGGGCACGCCGGTGACCTCGAGGACGAATGCGACGTTCTCGAGCGCCGTGCGCGCGGGGAGGAGCCGGAAGTCCTGGAACACGCATCCCACTCGGCGTCGGACCTTCCAGATCTCCTTCTCGGAGATCACCTCCGAGGAGTAGCCGGTCACCCGCACCTCGCCCGACGTGGGACGCTCGGCCATGTGGATGAGGCGCAGGGAGGTGGACTTCCCGGAGCCGGAATGCCCGGTGAGGAAGACGAACTCGCCCTTGCGGACGTGGAGGGAGACGTCCCGAAGCACGTACCCGCGCTTGGGATACTCCTTGGAGACGTTCGTCAGCTTGATCACCGGTCCGGGGAGCAGGGGGCCGAGGAAGCCGCGGGGCACCGGGAGGGAAGACTAGACATGGCCCACAGCGCTGTCAAAGCGCGTCTTTGCCAGCCGGAGGGCGAGGCGCAGCGCCTGCTCCATGGAGGCCGCATCGGCGCGCCCCGGGTGGGGGGCCAGGTCGAACGCCGTGCCGTGGTCCGGTGAAGTGCGTATGAACGGGAGGCCCAGGGTGACGTTCACGCCGGCGCCGAACGAGACCGTCTTGAAGGCCGCCATGCCCACGTCGTGGTAAAGGGCAACCACCGCGTCGAACGCTCCCGCCAGGGCGCGGGCGAACACCGTGTCCGCGGGGAGGGGAGGGGAGATGTCCACGCCCTCGGCTCGCAGCAGCGCCACGGCGGGCGCGAGCACGCGCTCCTCCTCGTCCCCGAAGAGTCCCTGGTCCGAAGCGTGGGGATTCAGCGCGCACAGGGCCAGGCGCGGCGCCGGCATCCCCCAGTCTCCCCGGAGCGAGGCGTGGAGCAGGGACGCCTGCGCGCCGAGCAGCTCCCCGGTCACCGCCGCGGGCACGTCCCGGAGCGCCAGGTGCGTCGTGGCCAACAGGACGCGCAGGGGTCCCCCCAGGCGGGTGGTCTCGGCAGCCATGAGCATGCCCACCACGGGGGCACCCGTCAGGTCGCGGAGGAGTTCGGTCTGCCCTGGGACGCGCCACCCGGCCCTGTGCAGGGCCGGCTTGTGCACGGGTGCCGTGACCACCGCGCCCACCTGGCCGGCCAGGGCACGCCGGACCGCCTCCTCGATGGCCAGTGCGGAGACACGGCCGGCGCCGGCCTCGGTGCCGTCCCAACCCTCGACGGGGACGGTGGGGTGGGAGGGTGGGGCGCACCGCAGCGGCTCCTCAGGCCCGATGAGCACGAATCGCGCGGTCGGCATCTCCCGCGCCAGCTTCTCCACGGCGCGGAAGGCGACTTCAGGTCCAATGCCCCGGGGGTCCCCCAGAGTGACGGCGACGGTGCTGCGATCCGGTGGGGGAGGAGAGGGAGTCAACCCTGCCTACATCCGTATCTCGACGTGGCTTCTGGCTCGGAGGTCGTCAAGGATGCGTTGCACCTGCTTCGTGCGCTGGACCTGCTGCGCAAGCTGGGACTTGACGTCCTCGAAGGTGTAGGCGCCGGCCTCCCGGATGTCCCGCACCCGGACCACGGCGAGGCGCGTCTCCCCACGGCCCGTGTCGTACTCGATGGGCCCCAGGACCTGACCCTGGGTGGCGGTGCTGATGGCATCGTACCCGGGAGGGAGCTCGCTCAGCTGGTCGAAGGACACGGTGAGCGTGTCGGGCGCCAGCGGATCGGAGTACGTCCGGAAGAGCTCGGCCATGCCGGTGCCCCCCCGGGCCAGGGCGACCACGCTGTCCGCCCTGAGGCGGGCGCGCTCTGCGTCGCGGGGGCCCGGAATGGCGCGGATGAGGATGTGACGGCCTTTCCGCTCTGCCGTCCGGGACCGCTCGATCTTGATGATGTGGTACCCGAATTCGGTCTCCACCACACCGCTCACCTCTCCATCGCGCAGGGCGAAGGCCACCTCCTCGAACTCCTTCACCATGGCACCGGGGCGGAACCAGCCCAGGTCGCCGCCGATCTCGCCGCTGCCCAGGTCGTCGGAGTGGGCCTTGGCCAACGCCTCGAAGTCACCCCCGGCCCGGAGGCTGTCCAGCAGCGCCTCCGCCTCGGCACGGGCAGCGGCTTTGGCCGAGTCCGAGGCCTGAGGTGCCATGACCACCTGCTCGAACGTCACCAGGCGGGGACGGCTCTGGAGCTGCTCCGAGGCCTGGGAGAAGGCCTCGCGGAGCTCGTCCTCGCTCACCTCCACGGGGGCGGCGTCCTCGAGCCTACGCTGCATGAACATCTGCTGGAGCTGATCCTGGCGGACCTGGGTCGACAGGATCACCCGGTACTCGGAGAGGGTCAAGCCTTCGCGGGCGAGGGCTTCCTGGAGCTCGGGCTGTCCGCGCGGATACTGGCGGGCGCGCGTCTGGATCTCCTGGGTGACGATCTCCTCCACGCGCGCGTCGTCCACCTTCACCAAGCTGTCCCTGGCGGCGGCCTGGGTGATGAGCAGGCGGTTCACCCAGCCGTCCACGAGCGATCGGTACAGCGCCACCAGCCCCGCCTCGTCCCTCGGGACGGAGCCGGCGTTCTGCAGCCGCATCCGCTCGACCTCCTCCTGGACCTGCGTGAGGAGGACCACCGAGTCGCCGACCACGGCGATGATGCGGTCCACCACCTCGGTGCCGGGGGTCGCGACCTGGGCCGACACCGGCGCGGCCAGGCCGGCCATCAGGGACAGGGTGATGAGGAGTGGGCGTCGGGTCATGGTGGCTGTCATGGTGCCTGCTACCCCTGGCTGGGCGCGGGTTCCGGTCAGTTGCCCGTGGTGTCGGCGACGGCCGCCGAATCGGCGGCCGACAGGCCCCGGCCGGCGCGCACCTGGCCGACCTTCAGAACCACCTGGCCGAGGCCTGCGTCGAACACCGAGGTCTGCTCCTTCTCCCGCAGCTGGAAGGACAAGAGCCCGAGCGGGAGCACGTCCTTGGCGCCCATGAGCACGTCGGTGAGGGCCCTGCGCACGGCGCGGCCCACGGCGGGCTCCACCTTCTCGTCCGGCGCGCGCTCCAGGGGGACCAGACCGATGTCCGCGGCCACGGTGCGGAGCTGCAGGCGGGCCTCCGAGACGAGGGAGTCCACCCGCGCCTGGGAGGGCGCGAGGCCCCGCCTCCCGGCCTCGGCCACGAGCAACTCGCGCTGGGCCAGGCCCTTGAGGAAGTTCTGGATCTGCTCGTCGGTGGCGGCCTCGACCTGCGCCCTGAACAGGGGCTGCTGCGACTGGACCACGGCGCGGAAGTCCTGCGCGGTGATGGCTCCGCCGGCGAACGACACGAGCGCTCGACGGGCGGTGCGGCGCGACAGGGGGGTGGTGGGGTCCTTCGACACCTCCCGGACCACCGCCTCGGCGCCCTCCTCGATGGTGGGAGCGCCCTGCTCCTCGACGCCGGCAACGAACGCGGATTCGGCCTGGACGAAGCGCTGGCTGATGACCCGGACGCGGAACTGCTCCTTCACCTGCTCGAAGCCCGGGGCCTCCTTCCCTTCGAGCCGGATCACGTGGAGGCCGTAGGGCGTCTCCACCACTCCGCTGATCCCTCCCGGTTGAAGGGCGAAGGCCGCGTCCTCGAAGGGCTTCACCATGTCGCCCCTGCCGAATTCGCCCAGGGAGCCCCCGAGCTGGGCGGTGCCCGGGTCCTGGCTGAACTGGCGGGCCAGCGTGGCGAAGCTCTCGCCGGCGAGGGCGCGCCCGCGGACGCCCTCGATCGCCGCGCGGACCGAGTCACGCTGGGCCGCCGTGGCCTCTCCGGGGAAGGTCATGAGGATGTGGCTGGCGCGAAGCCTGGAGTCCGGCGCCTCGCTCTGGTAGGCCGCCAGGAGATCCGCGTCGGAGATGAGCGTGTCGACCTCGATGACCGAGTCCCGGAGCTGGAAGATCACCTCCTGGTCCAGCTGCTGGCGGACGAGCGGCTCCAGGTCGAGACCGGCCAGGGTGGAGTCCTCGGCCGCCTCGGCGGCGAGCAGCGCGTAGTCGGCCCAGAGCTCCGCCAGGGCCCGGACCACCTCCACG
>JBFYZE010000340.1:0-11230 GCA_041309665.1 Gemmatimonadales bacterium
GATGTCGCCCACGCGCCTACTTGATGAATAGCATCTCCCTGTACGTCGGGAACGGCCACAGGTCGTCCGGGATGAGCCGCTCCAGGCGGTCCACCGCGTCCCGCACGTGGTTCAGCGCCGGCACGATGTTCTTGCGCATGTGCTCGGCCTTCGAGAACACGTCGTCCCCGCCCAGCTCCTGGTTCTGCGCCGCCAGCACGTCGAGGGACTCGGTGAGCCGATCGATGAGGTCGTTGACCTTCCGCGCCGTCGCCAGCACCCCCTCGGACTTCAGCCCGACGCCGTCGGCGTGCTCCGCCGTGCTCAGGAGCTGCGCCAGGTACCGCATGGCCGCGGGCAGAACCATGGTCTGCGCCATGTACTGGCCGGTCTCGCCCTCGATGTTCACCGTCTTGAAGTACTGGTCCACGTAGATCTCGTGCCGGGACTCGAGCTCCCGGTGCGTGAGCACGCCGTACTTCTCGAACAGCGCCGCGTTCTTCTCCGACGCCACGTGGGGCAGCGCGTCCATGGTGTTGGGCAGGTTCAGGAGCCCGCGGCGCTTGGCCTCCACCACCCACTCGGCGGTGTAGTTGTCGCCGTTGAAGAGGATGGGCTTGAAGCCCTTGACCTCCGCGGCGAGCAGCGTGCGCAGCGCGTCGTCGAACGCCACCCCCTTGCCCAGCGCCGCCTCCAGCGCGGTGCACATGTCGTCGATGGACTCGGCGACGATGGTGTTCAGCACCGTGGCGGGAAAGGAGATGCTCTGGGACGATCCCAGGGCCCGGAACTCCCACTTGTTGCCGGTGAACGCGAACGGGGAGGTCCGGTTCCGGTCGCCGGCGTCCTTGGGGAGCCGGGGGAGCGCGTCCACGCCCAGCCCCATGAGACCCCGAGCCTTGCTGGTCTTGGCCTCGCCGGCCTTCTCGATCTGCTCGAAGATGTCGCCGAGCTGGTCACCGACGAACGCGGAGACTATGGCTGGCGGCGCCTCGTTGGCGCCCAGCCGGTGGTCGTTGCCCGCGTGGGCCACCGAGGCCCGGAGCAGGTCCTGGTGGCGAGCCACGGCCCTGAGCACGGCGGAGCTGAAGAACAGGAACTGCATGTTCTCGTGCGGTGTCGCTCCCGGCTCGAGCAGATTGGCGTCCTCGGTGGCGAAGGACCAGTTCAGGTGCTTGCCGCTCCCGTTCACGCCCTGGAACGGCTTCTCGTGGAGCAGACAGGCGAGCCCGTACTTGCGCGCTACGCGCCGGAGGGTGGACATGGTGAGCTGCTGGTGGTCGGCGGCCTGGTTCGCGTCCTCGTAGACCGGCGCCATCTCGAACTGCCCGGGCGCGACCTCGTTGTGCCGGGTTTTCAGGGGCACGCCGAGCTTGTAGAGCTCCAGCTCCACCTCGTTCATGTACTCGAGGATCCGCTCGGGGATCGAGCCGAAGTAGTGGTCCTCCATCTCCTGGCCCTTGGGCGGCTTGGTGCCGAAGAGCGTCCGGCCGCAGGTCACCAGGTCGGGACGGCGGTAGAAGAACTCCTCGTCCACCAGGAAGAACTCCTGCTCGGGGCCCAGCGTGGCCCGCACCGTCTTCTCCGGCGAGCCGAAGAGCTTCAGGGCGCGGCGGGCTTGCTTGTCCAGCGCGTTGATGGAGCGCAGCAGCGGCGTCTTCTTGTCCAGCGCGTCGCCGGCCCAGGACGCGAACGCCGTGGGGATGCACAGGTACGCGCCGCTCGCCCCCTCCATGAGGAAGGCGGGCGACGTGGGATCCCACGCGGTGTAGCCACGGGCCTCGAAGGTCGCGCGCAGACCTCCGGAGGGGAACGACGATGCGTCGGGCTCGCCCTGCACCAGTTCCTTGCCGCTGAACTCCGTGATGGCCCGCCCGTCCCGGGTCGGATCGACGAACGAGTCGTGCTTCTCCGCGGTGAGCCCGGTGAGGGGCTGGAACCAGTGGGTGAAGTGCGTAGCCCCCCGCTCCAGCGCCCAGTCCTTCATCGCCACCGCCACCGCGTCGGCCACCGAGGGGTCGAGCTCCTTCCCCTGCCGGATGGTGGACATGAGCGCCTTGAACTGGGGCTTGGGAAGGCGCGACTGCAGCTCGTGGAGTCCGAACACGTTCTGCCCGAAGACCTTCTCCAGGTTCACGGACTTCCGCTCGTGGGAACCCGCCGGCGCCCGGTGGCGCGCGGCGGCGAGGATGTCGAAGCGGCGGGTGCTGCTCATGCGGAGGCTCTCCTGGGTGCGGGTGCCCGCGCGGGGCGGGGTGTCGGCGACGAGTCTCGCGGGAAGCACCTGGTGCAGCAACCACCAGAGGACCATATTTTGCATAATCTGTCTTACGCTAATCTTACTATTTATCATGCTTCAGAGCGGTACAACCGGGATCCTGGGCCGTTCCAGAGAGCTCGGAATGCTGCGCCGTGCCCTCGATGGGGCACAGGCGTCGCTCCTCCTCGTGGCGGGCCTGCCCGGGGTGGGAAAGACCCGACTCGTGCGTCGGGCCGCCGCCGACTACCCGACCGTGTACCACCGGGCCCCACCCCTCCCCGAACCCCGGCAGCGGGAGGCCCTGGCCCGCTCCATCGTCGACGCGCTGGGACCGTCGGCGCTGAGCAGCTCGAGGATGGGGGGAGCGGGTGGGCCGGGGGCCGGCACCCCCTCCTGGGAGGAGCTGTTCGCCTCCCTGCCCGGGTCGGCCCCTGAAGGCAGGCCGCTGGTCCTGGTCGTGGACGACGCACATCGCTGGGACGGGTCCCGGGCCCGTTTCCGCGCGGCGCTCGGCGGCATGCTGGGTCGCTCGCGGCGGGACGCTCGCGCGGTGCACGTGGTGCTCGTGTCGCCGGAGATCCTGTCCGGGGCCGTCCCCGACGAGACGCCGGCGCTCGAGCTGACGCTCCATCCCCTCCCCTTCCGGGCCGCGGCAGCCCTCCTCCCCGGGGCGACCCCCCAGGAGCGCTTCCGCGCGTGGACCGTCTTCGGAGGGCTCCCAGCCAACCTGGCCCAGGTGGACCCAGGCGCGTCCATGGGCGCGAACCTGCGCCGGCTCGTCCTCTCCGCCGAAGGCCCGCTCGCGGACGCGCCCCTGACCCTCCTGGAGCGCGCGTTCCAGAACCCCACGCGCTACGTCGCGATCCTCGCCGCGCTGGCCGGCGGCGAGGGGGACTGGGGCACGGTCCAGGCCGGAGTGCCCGACCTCTCCGCCAGCGGCCAGGCCGCCCCCTACCTGAAGAGGCTGGAAGAGGTGGGGCTGGTTGAGGCGCGCCGCTCCCTGGATGCGTCACCGACCGGGCGGAGCCGCCGCTACCGCATCCGCGACCCGTTCACAGCGTTCTGGTTCCGTTTCGTCGTCCCCCACCGCCACCGCCGTGGAGAGGGCACCGCAGACGCGCTCCACGCCGAGGTCGTGCGCCCCGGGCTGGACGCCCACGCCTCCACCCTCTTCCCCGAGGCGTGCCGGGACTTCATGACCCACGACGCCATGGAGGTCTTCGGGGCGAACGCCCGCGAGTGCGGGAGCCTGTGGGGGACGGGGTACGACATCCCCGTGGCGGGCACCCTCGCCACCGGAGCCGCTTTCTACGGGACGCCCGTCCCGCCCGCAGGGCACACCGGCGCCTCGGCGCTCCACGCCCTCGACGGCCAGGTGCGGGAGACCCGTTACGGGTTCGGGCGCGAGCGGCGACTCCGCCTGCTCTTCGCGCAGGCCGACGCGCCGAGCGCGCTCCAGCGAGAAGCAGCGCGCCGCCACTACGTGGCCGTGGTCGCGCTGGACGCCCTGGCCGGCGCAGGCAGCTAGCTGGCGCCCACGCCGGCCCGGGCCCCGCCCGCCGTCACCCGCCGGCCGCGGTGGGCGGAAGCGAGCGCAGGTACATCCAGAGCGCCTCCATCTCCGTCTCGGTCATGCGCCCGGTGTACGCTGTCACGCCGCTCATGGGAGCGAGCAGCCCCGTCCCGTCCGGGCGCGTCGCCTCGCGCATGGCGGTGGCGAACTGCTCGTAGCTCCATCCGCCCAGGCCATCCGCCAGCGGCGTGAGGTTGGCTGCCGCGGGCCAGCTCGGGTCCCCACCGGGGACCTTCCCGCCGGTGAAGTTCTGTCCGTGGCACCCCGTGCATGTGTTGGCAAGGTGCCGGCCGAACTCCACGGTCGCCGCCGCAGCCGGAGGCAGAGCGGGGTGCCGCCCCGTATGGTCCCCGATGATGTCCGCGGAGAGCGGGATCTTGCCGGTGGCGACCAGCACGGTCCCCAGCGGCCCCAGCGAGACCGGCGGAACCTCGGCGTCCACCGGGGGCAGGGACCGGATGTAGGCGATGACGTCTGACAGCTCGCGGTCCGACATGCCCTGGAAATCCCCCGACGGCATCGCTGCCGGCTTCCCGTCGGGCCTGATGCCGTGGCGGACGATCCTGTCCCAATCGGCCACGGTGTACGCGGCGGTCTTACCGCCCTCCCCGGAAGTGATGTTGGGGCCCAGGAGGCGGCCGATGAGCGCGTCGTCCACCATCGTCCCGCCGCCGAAGTCCGTTCCGTGGCACTCCGTGCAGCTGTATCGGGACTCCACCAGGTGTCGGCCCCGCTCCAGCGCGCGCTCCAGCGCGACGGCGCCCGCCCGCTCCGGCGTGAGGGCGGCCTCGGCGATCTCCACCGAGTCCAGGGGGAAGGGGACCGGGAAGTCGGCCGTGTGGGTCTCGATGATGCGATCGAGGATGGCCGAGCTCTTCCCCTTCGCCCAGGCATAGCCGGCGGTGCCGAGAAGCAGGACGACGAGGCCGAGGGATGCGACGATCTTGAGGACCAGCTTCATGGGAGGGTCTCCTGATCCGAGGAGTGGCGGTCCGGAGGGAGGTCCGGGCGCGAAAGGCGCGCAAGGTACGCCTACGGGCGACGCGCACGCCAGGTTTCGGCTCCGGAGCGGGAGGAGGGGCGCGCCCTCGCGACGAAAGCGGAGTGGCGTCCCTTCCACGCATGAAGAGGGGCGGTCCCGGGTGGGACCGCCCCTCCGCAGCCTGTACGCTAGCTGGCGCGCTACACGTCCAGATTCCTCACGTACCTCGCGTTCTTCTCGATGAACTCGCGGCGCGGCTCCACCTCGTCACCCATGAGCCGGTCGAAGAGGTTCGAGGCGATGGCCGCGTCCTCGATCTGCACGCGCAGAACGGTGCGCGTCTCCGGGTCCATGGTGGTCTTCCAGAGCTGGTCCGGGTTCATCTCGCCTAGGCCCTTGTAGCGCTGGAAGCCGACGCCCTTACCGTCGCCGTCCTTCCCGGAGAGGCGCTTGACGTACTCGTCCCGCTCCTCCTCGGTGTAGGCGTACAGCTCTTGCTTCCCCTTGGCCACCCGATAGAGGGGCGGCTGGGCGATGTACACCATCCCCGCCTCGATGAGCTCGGGCATCTGCCGGAAGAAGAACGTGAGCAGGAGCGTGCGGATGTGAGCGCCGTCCACGTCAGCATCTGTCATTATTATTATTTTGTGGTAGCGCGCATTCCCGATGTCGAAGTCGTCCTTGATCCCGCAGCCGATGGCGGTGATCATGGCCCGGATCTCCTCGTTCGACAGGATCTTGTCGATCCGCGCGCGCTCCACGTTCAGGATCTTCCCTTTCAACGGGAGGATGGCCTGGTGCGAGCGGTCCCTGCCCTGCTTCGCGCTGTTGTGCACGAACACCCCGTCCGCCAACGCGAAGTTGTGGCTTCCGGGCACCTCGAGGTCGTATACATCCGCCCGCTCGGGGAGCGGCTCCACCCTTTGGACCGCGTGATTGTGGTTCCTCACGGCTTCGACCGCGGCCTGCGGGTCGCCATGGAAGTACCGCTCCACCAAGGTGCTGAATCGGAGCACGGATCTGTCGCGGGTCTCCCGCCGGGATGACTCGAAGCTCTCGACGTCGATCTCCCCGTCTGCGGATTGGAACCGCTTCAGCGCCGACACGGTCTTGCGGAAGTAGGTGCGGTCCAAGGCCCGGCGCCGCTTCTCACGGAACTCGGGCGTCCATTGGTCCTTGGTCTTCTCCGAGCGCCACTCGAGCAACTCGGGGTTCTCCCATTGGCGGCTCGCCGCGTCGGCGAGAGCGACCCTTCGCTCGGGATGCTCCTCGAAGGACCGCCGAACGCGATCTGCCTGCCACTTGCGGTTGGCTGCGTTGGCCCAGTAGTCCCGCTGCGCCTGATCGAGTCTCCGCCGGACCTCCTCCCGATACTCGGGAGATGCGTCGTAGTGGGCCCTCCAACGGTCCACCATGAACGCCTGGTATTCGGGGTCCTGCCACTGCGCGCGGGCGTTGGCGGAAAGCTGCTCCCGGGTCTCCGGCTCCAACATGCGCTGGCTCATCCGGCGCCGGAACTGCGCCGACTTGCGGATCCGGCGGCCTTTCTCGATGACGTCGGGCCGGTGGAGCGTCCGATCGGCGTGGCGCCTGTGGAGCTCCAGGTGGTCGGCCGACGGCATGCGGCAGATGTTCGTCGGGTCGTTGTTCCTCTTGTCGAAGTCCTTGTGATGGCAGTGATCGCCATCCTCGACGGCGTACGTCCCCTTCCAGCGGTTGTAGCGATCGGCGAGGACGTGGGTGAACTGCCATCGGGCGGAACGCGGATCCCAGGTCATCTCGTAGCCCTGGATCGTGATGCCCGGCTCCGACATGTCCGAGAGCTTGCGGTAGAGAGGCATGAGCGACTCCCCACCTCGGAGCTCGGACGCCTGCCGGTATGAGCCGTCCCGAAGCATGAAGAGGTGATCGGGAGTGCACCGGATCTCGTGTCCGTTGTCCAGCACGACCTTCACGAGATCTGCGTCCCTGCGGGTCAAGCGGGGGTGCACGATCTCGGCCAGCCCCACCGTGCCATCCTTTCGGATGGTGTAACAGAAGTTGGCCTTGCCCGCTGCGTGTTCAGCCACCAGGTCCTCGAACGACACATCCCTGCCATCCGCGAGCGCGACCCGCGTGTCGCCGGAAAAGCAGCCACCCGCGGAGTCGCCCTCCACGAGATACAGCTCGCACAGCGACGGATCGGAGATGGAGCAGTCGGCGAGCTTCCCCGGCAGCACGCCGCCCTCCAGCGCGCTCTTCTTGCGCGCCAGGTCGCGCGCCTTGCGCGCGGCCTCGCGGGCCCGGGATGCCTGGAGCGACTTCTCGATGATCCCTCTGGCCGCCTTCGGGTTCTCGTCCAGGAAGATGGACAGGTTCTCGTTGACCGCGGCCTCCACGGCGCCGCGCACCTCCGAGTTGCCCAGCTTGGTCTTCGTCTGCCCCTCGAACTGGGGCTCCATGACGCGCACGCTGAGCACGCACACCAGCCCCTCGCGCACGTCGTCGCCGGAGAGGCTCTCGTCCTTCTTGAACAGCCCGGTCCTCCGGGCGTAGTCGTTGATGGTGCGCGTGAGCGCGGCCTTGAAGCCGGTGAGGTGCGAGCCGCCTTCGTGCGTGTTGATGTTGTTCACGAAGGTGTGCGTGTTCTCCGAGAAGCCCTGGTCGTACTGGAGGGCCAGCTCGATCTCCGCCTCGGGCTTGGAGGCCTCGAAGTAGCAGACCTTGTCGTGGAGCGGAGCCCGCTGTCCGCGCAGCCAGGTCACATACTCCGCCAGGCCGCCCTGGTAACAGTACTCCTCGCGCACCGGCTTCCCGTTGCGCTCGTCCACGAGGACGATGGCGAGTCCCTTGTTCAGGAACGCCAGCTCGCGCAGCCGGTTGGACAGGATCTCGAAGCTGTAGACCAGTTCGGTGAAGATCTCGGGGTCGGGCTTGAAGGTGACCGTGGTCCCGCTCCCGCGGGCCTTCCCCAGCTCCTCCAGCTTCTTGACCTTGACCCCCCGCTCGTAGCGCTGGTGGTAACGCTTACCGCCGCGGGTGATCTCCACCTCCAGGTACTCGGACAAGGCGTTCACCACCGACACACCCACGCCGTGGAGTCCGCCGGAAACCTTGTAGGTGTCCTTGTCGAACTTCCCGCCGGCGTGAAGCACGGTCATGGCCAGCTCCACCCCGGGTACCTTCTCGGTGGGGTGGATGTCCACGGGGATGCCGCGGCCGTCGTCCACCACCGTGACCGAGTTGTCCTTGTGCACGGTGACCACGATCTCCGTGCAGTATCCGGCCATGGCCTCGTCGATGGAGTTGTCCACCACCTCGTACACGAGATGGTGGAGCCCGCGGCTCGACGTGGACCCGACGTACATGCCCGGCCGCTTCCGCACCGCCTCCAGGCCCTTCAGGACCTGGATCTGTCCCGCGGTATAGGCTTCGCCGCCCTGCTTCTTCTTGTTCGCCATGTCCTCTCCGTAGGCTCTCTTCAGCTACCCGGTCTCGGCCAGCACGAAGACCAGGCGCTCCAGGGGGACGTCCGCGATGCGCTCGTTCACGCGCGCCAGCAGATCGCCCTTCATCATGTTCAGCTCCATCAGCCAGCCGCTCGAACGCACCTCGACGATCAGCGTGCCTTCCGCCACGCTCCTCGCCCGGGTCACGGCTGCGATGTGAGCGCCCACCACCTCCGCCCAGAGGTCCAGGGCCGCCATGCGCTTGAGCTGGTCCCCGAGGCCGTGCTGCTCGAGCACGCCTCCCAGGACGTCGCCCAGACGCACCGGTCCCGCTCCTCTCTTCGTCATGCCCTCACCTGCCCTCCCTCGATGCCCCAGCGGGCGATGCGGTCCCGCCGGATCCGGATGTCGCTCTCCTTCGGCGCGGTCAGGAGCACCTGTCCCGTCTCCTCCCGCTCCATCAGCTCCAGGATCCGCTCGCTGCGCCCCTCGTCCAGCTCGGCGAAGACGTCGTCGAGGAGGATGAGGGGCTCCTGGCCCCGCACCTCCCGGATCGTCCTGGCCTCCACCAGCCTCAGCGCCAGCGCCGCCGTGCGCCGCTGGCCTCCGGAACCGTATTCCCTCAGGTCCAGGTCGTCCCCTTCATCCTCCAGGCGGAGCACCACCTCGTCCCGGTGGGGACCCGCCACCGTCACGCCCATGCGCCGCTCCCGCTCCACGGACCCGGCCAGGGCATCCCTGTACGCGTCCGCCATGTCCTCCACCGAGACCGCCCCTTCCAGCGGGATCCCGGCCCGGTACGCCATGCGCGCACCCAATCCGCCGGAGACGGCCGCGTAGTACTCGCGGAACGCCCCACAGCGGCCCTCCACCCAATCCTGCCTGGCTTTCATCACCGCCGCGCCGGAGCGGACCAACCCCTGATCCCACGCCATCACCACCGCGACCGGGAGCCCGTCTTTCAGGGACGCGTTGCGCCGCTGCAGGACGCGCCGGAATTCCTGGAGCGCATGGAGGTAGCCCGGATCGCTGAGGGAGAGGACGATGTCGAGGAAGCGCCTGCGCTCCCCGGGCCCTCCGGCCACCAGCTCCACGTCCGAGGGCGAGAAGACCACCGCCGCCAGCCGTCCCAAAGCATCCCCGACCCGCTCGGGCTCAACCCCGTCCACCGAGACCTTCTTCCTCTTGCCCTTCTTCTCGAAGGCCGCCGCCACCTGCACCGCCCGGTCCCGCTCGCTCTCCGGCTCCAGCGTGCCGGCGACCCGGAACACTTCCTCGCCGAACCCCACGAGATGCTCGTCGCGGGCGCCGCGGAAGGAACGGAAGGTCTCGAGGTAGTAGATGGCTTCGAGGAGGTTGGACTTCCCCTGGGCGTTGTCGCCGACGATGGCCACGCCCTCCGGTGGGAGCTCCAGGTCCTGGTTCCCGAGGTTCCGGAAGTGCCGGAGCGCAAGCCGCGTCAGGCGCACGGAACGCCGTTGGAGAGGTGCCTTCGAAGCATCGAGGGAATTTAACCTTTCCAGCCCCCTCGGGCTACCCCCGGCCACCCTGGAAAAAGCCTTGTGGGCCAAGGATTTCCGGCCTGTCAGGGCGGCGCGTGCCCGGGGGGGCCATTCCCCTGGAAAGCCGGGCAGTTCCCCCTGCGGCCGAGCGCCCGGCTCAGCGGCCCTTGAACTCGGGCTTCCGCTTCTCCAGGAAGGCGCTCATCCCCTCCTTCATGTCGCCCGTGGAGGCCAGCAGCCCGAAGAGGGAGGCCTCGTAGTCCAGGGCCTCCTGGGTGGCGGTGTCCGTGGCCCGGTAGACCGATTCCAGCGCCATGCGCACGGCCACCGGCCCGTTCCTCGTCACCTTCCGGAGGAGCTCCTTGGCCCTCTCCATCAGCTCGGCGCGGGGGACCACCGCAGAGACCAGCCCGATCTCCCGCGCGCGCTCCGCCCCGATCATCTCTGCCGTGAGCGTGATCTCCACCGCCCGCCCCAGCCCCACCAGACGGGAGAGGCGCACGGTGCCACCGTATCCGGGCATGATCCCGAGCCCCACCTCGGGAAGCCCGAAGCGGGCGTTGTCGCTGGCGATGCGCATGTGGCACGCCAGCGCCAGCTCGCACCCGCCGCCCAGGGCGAACCCTCCCACCGCGGCCAGCACCGGCTTCGGGAAGCGCTCGATGCGGAGGAAGACGTCCTGCCCGGCGCGGCTCACCCGCACCCCGGAGAGGGAGTCCATCTTCGCCAGCTCCCCGATGTCCGCGCCGGCCACGAAGGCCTTCTCGCCGGCGCCCGTGAGCAGGATGCCCCGCACCTTGTCGTCCCCCTCCAGGGCCGCGAACACCTGCCCCAGCTCGGAGATCACGTCGGCGTTGAGGGCGTTGAGCTTGTCCTGGCGGTCGATGGTCACGATGGCCAGGTCGCCGTCCCACTCCACCCGGATGTAGCGAAGATCGGACATGATGGCGGGAGTCGCTTGGAGGTGTCGGCAGGGCGTTGCGGCGGGGAATGCCTGCGCGCCCGGCACGTCGCATCTCCGCAAGATAGCGTCCCCCCGGGCGATGGAAAAACGCCTCCCGCGCCCTTAGGTTACGGCCCTTCCGGTGGTCCCCTCCCCCGGTCGCACGGCCCCACCTCGCCTGGCCGGACCAGGCCCTTCGATGCAGGAGTGCTCCTCCCATGAGTCGGTCGCTCAACAAGGTCATGCTCATCGGCAACGTCGGGATGGATCCCGAGATCCGCTCCACCAGCGGCGGGTCGCGGGTCGCCAAGCTCTCCCTGGCGACGAGTCGCGGCTGGACCGACGCGTCGGGGAACAAGGCAGAGAAGACCGAGTGGCACCGGCTCACGGCGTTCGGCCGGCTGGTGGACGTCATCGAGCAGTGGGTCCACAAGGGTGACCGCCTCTATGTCGAAGGGCGCGTCGAATACTCCCAGACCGGCGAGGGCGACGCCAAGAAGTACTGGACCGACATCGTCGTGAACGAGATGGTGATGCTCGGGGGCAGCTCCGGCGGCGGCGGC
>JBFYZE010000341.1:0-5762 GCA_041309665.1 Gemmatimonadales bacterium
GCGGCCGGCCCGGACGAGGGCCGCCTCTTCGGCCGCCTGTTGGGCGCGTCCACGCGCCCAGGGCCGTGGTCCTGTAACGATGTGGTGAAGCGCTTCGACGCGCTCCGTGGGGCCATGTAGAAGGAGGCCCGCCCCCCCCCGGGGAGCTCCCGGCCCCTGCGTCTACTCCGGCCCCATCCTCCCCTTCCGCAGGAAGGGCACCCCGTCCTCCATCCACGCCGGCGCCGCGTCCCCCTTCAGCCAATGGTCGAACCACTGCTTCATGCGGAGCTGGAAGTCCTTCTGGTTGGGCTCCTTGCCCAGGTGGTGGGGCTCGTCGGGGTAGGAGAGGAGGATGACCTGTTTGCCCAGCCGCCGCGCCGCCGTGTAGAGCTCGAGGCCCTGGTTCCAGTCCACCGCACCGTCCGCCGTCCCGTGGAGGATGAGGAAGGGCGTGGAGATCTTCGCCACGTGCTCGATGGGCGACTGGCTCCTCCACCGCTCCGGGTCGTCCCAGGGCTGGTCGGCCATGCGTCCCTGGCTCCACTGCAGGATGGGGCCGTTCACGTTCCCCGACTGCTTGTACAGGATGTTGTTCATGCTCATCAGGTTCGTGAGCGGCGCCCCCGTCACGATGGTCGCGAACATGTCGGTCTGCGTGAGTATGAACGACGTCTCGTAGCCGCCCCAGGAGTGGCCCTGGAGGCCGATGCGCTCGGGGTCCGCGTACCCGAGCTCGACCACCTTCTTCGACGCGGCCACCACGTCGTCCAGCGCCGAGCTTCCCGGATAGCCCTCGTCGTAGACGATGTCGGGCATGAGCACCAGGTAGCCGTTGCTGGCGTACGTGGACATATGGGGCCGGTCGTCGTACACGGGGAGCGAGAACTCGTGGTGGCGCTGGCTGTACTTCTCGTAGAAGTACACGATCATGGGATAGCGCCTGCCCTGCTCGTAGCCTGCGGGGAGCGCCAACGTGGCCTGGAGCTCGTTGCCCCGCTCGTCCACGTAGTCCACGAGCACGCGGCGGCCCCACAGGAACTCCGAGATCTGCGGGTTCGCGTCCGTGACGCGCTTCGGGGTCCGCAGCGAGCCGTCGGCCACCCACCAATCGGGGGACTGTTGGAACGTCTGGCGCGTGAAGGCCAGCCGCTCGGCGGCCCGGGCCCTGGTCACGCCGCCGATCATCTCGTCGGCGAAGAGGAGAGGCTGCGGATCCTGCCCGGGACGCGCGCGGAAGTACCCCGACTTCTTCGTCCACTCCCCGTAGGCGGAAAGGAGGGAGGCGCTCGGGTCGGTCCAGTCCGACTCGAGGTCGAGCCGCACCACCCGGAAGCGGATCTGCTCGCGCTCGCCCATGCCCGCGCTCAGGCCCTCGGCCTTCCCGCCGGCCAGGGGCACCGCCCACACGTCCCACTTGGTGTAGAGGAGTGCCTCGCCCTCCTCCGTCCACCCGCCCACCCCGAAGGCACCGCGCTCGCTGGTGGCACCCGGCTCGCGGTCGATGAAATCCAGGCCGGTGGCGGCGCTCAGGTCCGTGACCGCTCCCGTCTCCAGGTTCGCCGAGTACAGCGTCTCGTCCTTGACGTAGAGTGCCCACTTGCCATCGGGCGACGCGCCCATGGGACGGCGGATCGCCTCGACGAGGACCCGCTCCTGCCCGTTCGTGGGGTCGATGCGCACCCAGTCGGCGCGCCCCTGCTCCTCGGTGACGTCGCCCCGGTAGCGCGCGTCGCGACGCCCCAGCGCCCAGCGGCCGTCGGTGGTGAGGTCCACGCGCTGCATGTCCTCCGTGGCCAGGCGGACGAAGCGCCCGCCGTCCACGTTGTACACGGAGGTGTATGTATAGCGACGGTCGGCGGCGGCCTGGACCATCTGCACCGACTGGACGCGCTCGTCGGCCCAGTGCCAGACGTCCACGTTGGCCTTCTCCTCCGCCGGGTCGGCCTTCACCGAGTCCTCCTGCTCCTTGATCCCGATGGCCACCCGCGCGCCGTCCTTGGTCCACCGCGTGGAGGCCAGCTCGGAGAGGACGAAGCCCGCCGGGAAAGCGGCGTCGGCGCCGGGGTCGTAGACGGTGGTGCGAGGCTCCGCGGCATCCAGGCCCCTGGCCACCACCAGCGTGTTCGCGCGCTGCGTCTTCCCCTCGGGCTTCTCGCCGCGCAGCGCCGCGACGTCGTCGTGGGCCTCGCTCCACGTCAGGTCCTCGAAGCGGTCGGGGCCGGTGCTGAGCGAGCGGATGCGCCCGTCCGCGGGCGAGACCACGTAGAGGCCGTTCCCGGCCTTCTCGGCCGCGTCCACGAGGTACGCGAGGAGCGTGCCGCCCTCGTTGAACGCGTACTCCGCCACGTTGCCCAGGGCGAGGACGGTCCCCTGGGCCAGGTCGCGCAGGAGCAGGTCCGACCCGGTGTGCTTGGCGTCGGCGTCCGAGCGGTCCCGATGGACGGCGAGGAAGCGCCCGCCCTCGGAGAACGTGAACGCGCGCACGCCGGCGTCCTCGGTGCGGGTCCCGTCCCGCAGATCCACCAGGTGGAGCGTGCGGGGGACCGGCTTGCGCTCCTTGCGGAGCTTCTCGGCATCCTTCTCCGGCGGGGAGGCGAGAAACGCCGCCCAGCCGCCGTCGTCGGAGAACGCCGCCCCCGCGCCGTTGGTGGCTTGATGCACGGTGGTCCCGTCCAGCTCTTTCAGGAAGAAGTTCGCATCGCCGTCGTTGGGCTGGTGGGCATAGCCCATCCACTTCCCGTCGGGGGACAGGGCCACCTGCGTGACGCGGTTCCAACTTCCGTAGTCGGCCAGCGTGAGGGGGCGCTTCTCCTGGGCTTGGAGCGCGGCCGGCGAGACGGCGAGCAGTACGGCGGCGAGGAAGGCGACGCGGGAACGTGGGGCGCGGAGCATGGGATCTCCCGGAGTTGCGGTTGACACCGGGGATGCTGTCGGGGGGAGGGCGGGGGGGCAAGAGGGCGGAGGGGCCTACTCGCTGATCCGCTCGATTCCCTCCACGGCGTCGAACCCGGCATCGAAGGTGAGGATGCGGCGCACCCCGTAGCGGCGCATGACCGCCACGTGCAGCGCATCGCGGGCCGACAGGCGCTCCTCGGACGCGAGCAGGTCGCGGGCCCCGAGGGCGTCAGCGAGGTCGACGGGGAAGACCTCGTCGGCGATACCGAGCAGTGCGTCCACGCACGGGCCGATGGCGTCCCGACGATGGATGGCCACGTACCGATGGAGGATCTCCTGGATGACCTCGGCGTCGGTCACCAGCCGCTCGGACCCGGCGATGAGTCGCTCCAGGATCCGGCGGGCGGCGTGCTTGTTCGGGTGCTCGGCGCCCACGAGGTACATGGGCACGTTCGAGTCGAGGAAGATCAAGCGTCGTCCCCCAGGTAGCCGCGCTGGATCTCGGCTTCCATGCACTCCGGGTCGGCCGTGGGATACGCGTGCGCTGCGGCCTCCCGGACGACCAGGAGCTTCTTGGCCGCCCCGCTGGAAGGCTCACCTGAGCGGGCCTCCCTGAGGGTGCGGCGCACGTACTCGGAAACCGTGAGACGCCGCCGACGGGCCGCGGCCTGGATGGCCGTGATCTCGTCCGGGTCGAGGAGGATCTGGAGGCGATGACTCATGGCATGAGTATGCCACACTCATATTATGATGTCAACGCAGCGCCAGCCACGCTCTCAAGCGTCCGGCGCCCCGCGGCACGAGCCGTCCCTACCGCACCAGCTTCCCCTCCTCGTCGAAGGGGAGGCGGATCACCTTGCCGCGCCACGCCGAGGGGTCCACCCCCGTGGCCCTCGTCGTGATGCGCTTTCCCCCGCCTACGAGCGTCACCTCGATGTCCACGGGCTGGGCGCCGGGGAGGCCGAAGTGCACCGGCAGGAGGCTCTGGCCGTCGTAGCCCGAGCCCGTGTCCATCAGCGCGCTCCCCAGGAGATCGAAGGTTCCGGCGACGTACACCCGCACCTCGGCGCCGGCCTGGTTGGCCCGGCCCTGGGCGTCCAGGACCATCACCTTCACCGAGTGGAACGCCACCTCCGGGCGGAGGAGGTTCTGCATCAGGGCGTGCGTCGCGCCCTCGGCGGTGCCGGTGAGCGCCAGGTCCACGTCGCCGTCCTGATCGTAGTCCACCCAGGTGGCGCCGTGGTCGGCTTCCACCAGGAGCTCGGGAGGCGTCACGTCGGTGAAGCGCCCCTGCTCTCTCCTGTACAGGAAGTCGCGGTAGCTCACGCCGCCGGTGACGGTCCCGTTCACGTACAGGTCGGGCCAGCCATCGTGGTCGAAGTCGGCCCAGGCGCAGGTGTCGAAGCGACCGTCTTCGGCCAGCCCCTCCGCCGCCGCCACGTTCTCCCACGGGACGTCGGGACCCGGGTTCCGGAAGAGCCCGTTGGTTCCGTAGTTGGCGGTGAAGAGGTCCAGGTGGCCGTCCCGGTCGTAGTCCACCAGGCAGGGGCGCACCGTGCCCTGGGCCGCGTCGCCGAGGGCGCGGCCGCCGTCGGCCAGTCCCCAGGCCTCGGCCTGGTCGGTGAAGCGGCCTCCGTCGTTCACCCACATCCCGTTGGCGTCGCCGTCCATGTTGGCGACGTACACGTCCAGGTCTCCGTCCTCGTCGGCGTCGAACCACACGGCGCCCACCGAGCGCCGGGGATCGGCGATGCCCGTGCTGTCCGAGACGTCCACGAACGCGCCGTCATCGTTGCGCCACAGACGGTTGGGCGCGTCGCGGAGCGCGAGGAAGAGGTCCAGGTCCCCGTCGGCGTCGTAGTCCACCCACGATGCCTGCCGCGTGGCGCCGCTCGCCAGCGTCAGGTCCCCCTGGGCCGAGACCTCCGTGAAGGCGGTCCCGCCCTCGTTGCGCCAGAGCGCCAGGACGCCGGGGGCCAGGGAGTCGGGCGCGTAGCCCAGCAGGAGATCCGGGTAGCCGTCCAGGTCGTAGTCGCCCCACGCCGACGTGCGCACGCGCCGGGACACGGCCAGCGCGACGTCCGCGGCCACGTCGGCGAAGCCGCCGGCCCCGTCGTTCCTGTACAGGTGGCTGGGAGCCCCGTTGAAGCCGACGAAGCGGTCCGGGTCGCCATCGCGGTCGAAGTCCGCCCAGGCGTCGGTGAGGGTGTTCCCGTCGGCGAACGCCGCGGCCTCCAGGGGCGCGAAGCGCACGGGCTCGACATACGGCTCCCCCGGGGCGCACGCAGCCGCCAGGAGCGCAACCGCGAGGGCACGCCCCGTGCCACGGCGCACGGTCAGCGCCTCCGCACCGTGTTGCGGAGCACGCCCACGTGCTCCACCTCCACCTCCACGACGTCGCCGGGGCTGATGGCCTTGGTGCTCTGCGGCGTGCCGGTGAAGATGAGGTCGCCGGCCTCCAGCGTGACGTAGCGGCTGACGTAGCTCACGATCTCGGCGCTGTCGAAGATGAGGTCGGAGGTGCGCTCGTGCTGGCGGACCTCCCCGTTCACCCGGGTCTCCACCAGCACGTCGTCGGGGTTCACGCCCACGGCGACGGCGGGGCCCACGGGGCCGAAGGTGTCCGACGCCTTGGCCCGGAACCACTGGAGGTCTGCGGACTGCCAGTCGCGCTCGGAGACGTCGTTGCCGGCGGTGATGCCGAACACGCACGCCATGGCCTCTGCCACCGGGACGTTGGAGCACGTCCTGCCGATGACCAGCACCATCTCGCCCTCGTAGTGCAGGTTCTTCGAGTCGGGGGGCTGGACGATGTCGTCGCCGTGCCCCACCAGCGAGGTGGGATACTTGGCGAAGAGCCCGGGATACTCGGCCGGTGCCCGCGT
>JBFYZE010000342.1:0-3892 GCA_041309665.1 Gemmatimonadales bacterium
AGATCACCGCGTTCGCGGACACGTTCTGGGACGCCTGGCGGGACGGCCGCTCCGGGGTGGACCGGGCCATGGCCCTCTTCGAGGATCACCCTGATTTCGCGTACGCTGCGCAGGGCGTCGTATGGCACTCCCTGGCCGATCTCACCGGCACCTTTCGCAGCGCGTTCCAGGTCGTCCAATCCCAGACGGTCGAGATCCAGGAGACCTCCATCGCCGTCCTGGGCCCCGACCTCGCCCACCTCACGCAACGCGGGGCCTACTCCATCACCGACACAAATGGGGTGGTTTCCGAGATGAGACCGTTCGCGTTCTCGGCCCTCCTGGTGCGAACCGACTCCGGCTGGAGGATCCGACGTGGCCATCTGTCGGAGTGAAGAGCGACTTCTTCCAGGGGGGGTGCCTGCCGGCGCGTGCCGCCAGTGGCGACGGGGTTCTTTCGAGCTGCCTTGGGGAAGAAGAGGGATCAGCCCCGGCCTCCGGGCAGCTCCCTGGCCGCGTCTCCGGTAAGCCCCAGTTCGGCTATGTGGGCACCGCCGTCAAGCGAGTCACGCCCTTCCGCCATTCGGGCCAGGGCCAGCGTACCGGCAGCGCAGCCCGCACCCGCCAGGGCGAAGAGGGGGCAGAGCAGGAGGGCCTCCCCGCCAAGACCGGCGAGCGAGACCAGGATCCCGGACAGCAGAAGACCCCCCACGCCCCCCCACATCGCGAAGCGCGGAAGAGACATCTGGTCGAACCCGCGACGGCCCTCGATCATCCCGAGGACTCCGGAGAAGAGGACGCCCCCGAAGAAGCCGAGCACGCCGAATCCAAGGGGAAACGGGACGTCGGCGGCGTCAGGACCGACGATGAGCAGGAGAACCATGCCCGCGCCGAACCATGCCGCTGCCCAGGCCATGCCGATTCCCACCGCACCGCGAAGCCGTCTGAGCCACCTGTTCATCCCTACCTCCCTGTGCGCCTGAACCGCCGGGCCTCACCGGAACCTGAACACCAGCGGGAAGATCACCACCACGATGGACGCCCACACGGCGTACACCGGCAGGTAGGCCGTCTGCCAGCGCTCCAGGGGCGCGAAGCCCGCGCGCCCGCGCAGGAACCGCCAGTAGAGCACGGCGGACCAGCCCAGATTCACCACCAGGATGAGGTTCTCTCCCAGGGCGGCCACCCGGTTGGGGGTGAAGCCGAAGGTGGTGATGCGGGCCAGGATGGCCCAGAGCGCCAGGGCGTCCACCAGGAGGGCGCCGATCACCAGCGCGAGTTGGAGGGCATCGAAGAACCCCGGCTCCGCCTGGGGGTCCCGGGCGGAGATGGCGTAGAGGAGCAGGCCCACCACGAGGACGAGGATCAGGTCGAAGCCGATGAGGACCTCGCGCTCCACGCTGATCCCGGTCCCGGTCCACACCATGGTGCCCAGGAAGGCCAGGAGCAGGAGGGTGAAGAGGGGGGTGAAAAGCATCGTGAGCACCGGCGCCATGTTCTCGATGACGCTCTGCTTGGCCTCCACCAGCCAACCGGCGATGATGATCGCCCCCATGACGCCGCAGGGGAGGATCCAGTTGTTCAGGAGCCACTCCGCGTCCAGGCCGATGGCGCCGAAGACGAACATGGTGGACGCCATCAGGACCCCGCCGCCCAGGGCGATGAGGACCAGGTAGATGAACCACTCCCCGGAGAAGCGCACGTAGTTCATGCGCTGGTCGTGGCTCCGCCAGGCGCCGCCGGCGTACCCGAAGCCCACGGCGAGCCAGAGCGCCATGGGTAGGTGCAGGGCCGCCAGCACCTGCGTGTCCCCCCCGTGCGCGAAGGGGATCAGGTTGATGGCCAGGGCACCCGCGAGGAAGGGTACGGCCAGCTTCAGCAGGCCCCCGGAGTCCATCCCCCGCTTCCACGCGAAGAACCCAGCCAGGAAGGGGAGGACGAAGAAGCTCACGTTCCGGATGTAGAAGGACTCCACGGCCGGCCCGCCGTCTTCGATGCTCATCCCGAAGAGCTCGGGCACCTTGATGGCCACCCCCGCCGCCACGGCCAGGGCCAGCGCCACCAGGGCTTCCCGGCCCCAGTGCGCTCCACCCTCCTCGGCACCCGCCACCACCAGTCGCTTCCACAGGCGTTCGGAGTGCTCCCGGGCGAACTCCCGGGAGAGCGTGTCGAGCACGCCGATGCGCTTCACGCCGATGAGGAAGGCCTCCTCCTCGTCGAGCCCCGCCTCCTGGAGATCGGCCACCTGGCTGCGGAGGTGGTCCTCGAGCTCCTCCACGTCCGTGGCGCCGATGGCCTGCCGCCGGCGCAGGTAGGCCCGCCATTCACCGATCCGTTCCTCGAGCACCTGAACGCCTCCTCGGTGCGCCATCAGGTTCCCTGCGGCGCGAGTTGGAACAACTTGAACGGGGTCGCCCGGAGTGTCTCGTTCACGACCCGCCACTGCCGCTGCTGATTCGCCAGCTCCTCGGTGCCTCGGTCGGTCAGCCGGTAGTATTTCCGCCGCCGGCCCGACTCGGACCGGCCCCAGGTGGCCTTCACCAGGCCACTGCGCTCCAGCCGGTGGAGGACCGGGTAGAGCATGCCGTCCGTCCACTGCAGCTCCCCGCCCGACAGCTCGTCCACGCGCTTGATGATGGCGTAGCCGTAGCTCTCCCCCTCGCTCAGGATGGCCAGCACCAGGGGCGTGGCGGACGCGGCGACGAGGTCCTTGCCTATGTCCATGCGGGGCGGCCGGACGAAAGCCGGGACGGGTTCCGTTGATACATAGAGGTAGTATACATGGCAGCGCTATGTATAGGCAAGGGGTCGGCCACGTCGCATTCTCGCCCGTGACCCTCTTCCATCGTACCCGGGACTGGTACGGTCTCCGGCCGGTTTCCTCGTGGGGCACCCTGAGTGCTACAGGCGGCAGGGCTTCATCGACCTCCCGGGGCTTGTGGTCGAGGGGGTCCCGCCCGAGGTTTTTCCAGTGTGCTCCTCCCTGATGCCCGGACCAAGGATGCCCACCGGTTTGGCGTCGTCCCTCAGACAGTGATTCTCGACTCTGACGGACGGGTGGTGCTCTCACGCATTGGAGTCCTTGAGTTGGGTCTGGCCGCTGATTCCGTGTTCGCTGTCCTCGACGGCCTCCTGGGTGATGGCCTTGCAAGACCTGGAGGCAGATGAAAGCACCGGAACAGGCACGATCCCCATGGGGTGGCGATTCGCGTTGGCCGGCGGGACACGCTATGCTAGGTTCACATATCGACTCCCGAGCGCCTTCCCTCTCAACATCGGGGAGCGCGCGCATGAAGGGTACAAGGGGGTTTGCCATGAGAGCCCTCCCCACGGTTCCGTTCCTCCTTCTGGGGCTGGTCCCCTGTGCATCCCTCCAGGCCCAAGGCCTCCGGTGCCCTCCCCCCGACTCCCTGGCGGGCGTGGGGGCCGTGGTCGGGCGGGTCCTGGACGCCCAGACCCAGGTCCCCCTGGGATACTCGCAGATCCGTGTCAGGGTGTCGGGGGTGGAGGCGCGTCTGGAAGCGAAGGCCGATCCCGCCGGGTGGTTCCGGCTCTGTTCGGTGCCCGCCGGCACGTTCACCATCAGCGGCCAGTTCTCGCACCTCGGCGCCTTCCTGGGACCGCTGAGCCTGGATCCGGGGCAGACGCTCTCTCTTTCCCTGGCCCTGGCCCCGGCGACCACGGGTCGCGACACGGGAACCCTCATGGGTACGGTGGTGGACGCTGACTCCGGGGAGCCCGTCGACGGTGCCGCGGTGGTTCTTCCAGGCCTCGGGCAGACGGCGATCTCCAACCCCCTGGGGAAGTTCACCTTTCCCTCCCTGCCCCCGGGGATGGTCGCACTCCACGTCAGCCGGTTGGGGTATGCGGACGCCATCGGCGAAGTGGAGGTGCAGATCGGCATGACCGTCCA
>JBFYZE010000343.1:0-9480 GCA_041309665.1 Gemmatimonadales bacterium
CTGGATCGCGAGCCACGCCGGGCCCGCCGGAGCCCCTGCGGACGCTGCGGCCAGCGCCGTCGCGAGGAGGGCGAAACCGCCCGCGACCACGAGGTAGAGGCCCGCGTGGAACGGGAAGGAGCGGTACCAGAGCCTCCGGTTCGACGCGTGCAGGGCGTGCAGGAAGGCGATCTCCCGCGCCATGAACAGCATCTCGCCCAGCGTGTTGCGGTGCCGCGCGAAGCGCCACCACTCCGACGTCTCGAAGTAGGACCCCCCGTACCGGGCCCGGTCCGGCGCCTCGTGGGGCACCGGGTACAGCTCCCAGCGCAGGTGCGTGGGGTGGCGGGCATACCACCACGCCCGCGCGGCGGTCCCGGCGACCGCAGCCAGGAGGCCGGCGGCGAGGAGGGCGTAGACGGCTGCGGTCACGCCACAGGCCCTTCTACACGCATCCGGTGGGCTTGGGCAGGCCCGCCACCTTGCAGGCACCCTGCGCCGGCCCTGAGGGGAAGAGCTCGAAGATGCGGGCGAGCTTGGTGTCCGTCTCCTTGCAGAGCTTCCGCACCATGGGCGCGATGTCGTGGGAGACCCAGTACTCGCGGATGTAGCGCACCACGCGCCAATGCTCCTCGGTGAGGGCGGTGAGGCCCTCGGTCGTCGCCAGGTCGGTGGCGACGGTGTCGTTCCAGATGGCGGGGTCGTCCAGGAAGCCGTTCTCGTCCACCGCGTAGGCGGTGCCGTTCAGCTCGATGGTGGGCATGTCAGGCTCTGTCTCCGGCTAGGCGACGCGGGCGTGGGCGCGGGCGATCTCCGCCACGCCGGCGATGGCGGCCTCGATGTGCTCGTCGGTGTTGAAGGGGCCGATGCCGAAGCGCACGGCGCCGTGGATCTTGTCGATCCCAAGCTGCTCGTGGACCCGGGGCGCGCAGTGCAGCCCCGTCCGGCAGGCGATGTCGTGGTCCACGTCCAGGATGGTGCCGGTGTTGCCGGCGTCGAAGCCGTCCACGTTGAACGCCAGCACCGCAATGTGGTCGTCCAGGGCGTCCTGGCAGTAGAGCGTGACGCCGGGGATCTGGCGCAGCCCCTCCACCAGCCGCGCCATCAAGCGCATCTCGTGGTGGTGGATCTTGTCGAGGCCCGTCTTGCGGACCCAGCCGAGACCCGCGTGCAGCCCGGCGATCCCCATGACGTTGGGCGTGCCGTACTCGAGGCGCCACGGGTACTCGTCCAGGTGGAGCCGGTAGGCCGAGCGCACGCCCGTCCCTCCGGCCCGGGTGTGGCGGATGTCCACGTGATCCTGGACGCACAGGCCGCCGATCCCGGTGGGGCCCATGAGCGACTTGTGGCCGGTGAAGGCCAGCACGTCGATGTTCATGGCCTGCACGTCGATGGGGACCTTTCCCGCCGACTGGGAGCTGTCCACCACCAGGTGGATGCCTCGCTCCCTACATCGGCGCCCGATCTCGCCCACGGGCTGTACCGTGCCGATGACGTTGGATGCGTGGTTCACCGCCACCACTCGCGTGTTGGGCTTGAAGCGGCGCTGGATGTCGTCGGGGTCCACGAACCCGTTGGCGTCGAACTCCACATAGTCCAGCTCCACCCCTCCGAAGCGGGCCAGGTGCTCCAGGGGCCGGATCACCGAGTTGTGCTCCACCGTGGTCGTGATGGCGTGGTCTCCGGCCTGGAGGAGGCCGAAGAGCGCCAGGTTGAGGGCGTCGGTGGAGTTGTAGGAGAAGATCAGCCGCTCGGGGCTGGTGCCGTTGAAGAAGGCGTTCAGCTCCTTGCGCGTGTCGTCCACGAGCTGGCCCGTCTCCATGCACAGGTCGTAGCCGGAGCGGCCCGGGTTCACCCCGTGCGTCCGGTAGAACTGGTCCATGAAGACGTAGGTCTCTTCCGGCTTCGGGAACGCTGTGGCGGCGTTGTCGAGGTAGATCAGGCTCATGGGGAGACCGCTCGGTGACACGGGTGGGGATGTCGTCGGGGCACGAGCCGGCGCGGGGAGGCGAGCCGAGGCCGCATCAAGAGTAACGAACCGGGGCGCCGGTGTCCCGTGGCGCCCCGGCTGGCCCGATGAGGTCGACCGCCGCATCATGGATGTCGAGGAACGATCCCGCCGTTGCCGCCGAGCCACGAACGATCGGCTGCACACGTTCTGTGAAGCATCTCCGGCTCATCCATCAGACGCCCTCGCGGAGATCACATGACTACCCTGCACGGCACGGGTATCACCCTGGAGATGGGCGTCGCCCTGGGCATCTCCGTCGCCGCCTACGCCCTGATCTTCAGCGAGGTGATCCACCGCACCAGCGCCGCGATCATGGGCGCGGTGCTCATGGTGGGCGTGGGGATGTGGCTGGGGTTCTACTCGCAGGACGCCGCGCTGGCGTCCATGGACACCAACACCCTGCTGCTGCTCATGGGGATGATGCTGATCATCACCATGCTGCGCCCCACCGGCGGCTTCGACTACCTGGCCATCCGCATAGCCAAGATGGCCGGCGGCAGCCCGACGAGGCTCCTGGTCTACCTGTGCCTGGCGGTCAGCCTCATCAGCATGGTGCTCGACAACGTGACCACGGTGCTGATCTTCGCTCCGCTGACCGTGCTCATCACCCGGATGCTCAACCTCAACCCGCTGCCGTACCTGATGGCCGAGGCCATGATGTCCAACATCGGCGGCACCGCCACCCTCATCGGCGACCCGCCCAACCTGATGATCGGCAGCGCGGCGGGCCTGACGTTCAACGACTTCCTGATCCACCTGGGTCCGGTGATCGTGGTCGCCTGGATCGTGGGCATGGGCGCGGTCGTCGCCATGTTCCCCGAGCAGTTCGGCAAGGGCCGCCCGTCCTTCGGCGAGCTCGCCCTGGACGAGAGGCAGGCGATCAAGCAGCCCAGGCGGCTGACCGAGCTCCTGGTGGCCCTGGGCATCGTGATCGCGCTCTTCTTCGTCCACCACCACATCGGGCTGCGCCCCGCGTACGTGGCGTTCATCGGGGTCGCCATCGCCCTGCTGCTGGTCCGACCGCACCCCGAGGAGCTGTTCGGCCACGTCGAGTGGTCGGTGTTGGTGTTCTTCGGCGGCCTGTTCGTCATCGTGGGCGGCCTGGAGTCCTCCGGCCTGCTCCGCTTGATCGGCGAGCGCATGGCGACCCTCGCCCACGCTCCCGAGAGGCTCCTGCTCACCTGCCTGACGTTGATGTGGCTGGCGGCCCTGGTCAGCGCCGTGGTGGACAACATCCCCTTCACCCTGACCATGATCCCCATCGTGCAGAGCCTGGGGGCGTACGAGGTGGACGTCGTGCCCCTCTGGTGGGCGCTGGCGCTGGGCGCGGGGCTGGGGGGCAACGGCACGCACATCGGGGCCACCGCCAACATCATCTGCGTGAGCGAGTCGGAGAACGTGGGCATTCCCGAAGCCCGCATCACGCCCGCGATGTGGCTGCGCAAGGGCTTGCCGGTCGCTGCGTTGACCCTGGTGGTCGCCAGCGTGGTCTTCGCGGCGTTCTTCCCCTTCTTCAGCGGGCAGGAGTGACCTCCGCCCCCGCCCCCAGGTCGTCCCAGTTCACCAGCGCGTTGATGAGCATGTTGGACTCCCCGTGGTTCTGCCACCGGTACACCGGGTTGGTGGCGCACATGAGGAGCCGGGCTTCCCCCACAGGCACCTCCACGACGGCGGGACGGTCCTTGATCTGGTCGGCGCCGCTTCCACCACGCTTGCCGCCCGGCCACCTGAAGCCTACCGTCCTACTGGCCCAGGGAGGCTGCGCGACCTTTCATGGGATCGGGGGTCGAACGCGCGTTCCCCACACGGCGTCGGCGCAAGGGCGTCATCCGCCGAGTCCCGGTGGCGCCCTCTTCGCATGAGCCTCTACGAGGCCCCACCATGATCCATCGTCGCATTTCTGCTCTTGTCGCCCTCGCCGCGCTTGCCGGCCTCGCCGCGTGTGGCCGTGGGGAGCCCCCGGGCGAAGTTCGATCCTCGGACGTCTGGGCGAGCCGTGAAGGGCTGGGCGCCGACCAGTTCGTGCTGATCGAGCCGGGCACGTTCGAGATGGGGAGCACGAACGGGGACGCCGACGAAGTCCCGGTGCACACGGTGAACATCACGAAGGCGTTCTGGCTCCAGAAGACCGAGGTGACGCAGGGTCAGTGGCAGGCGGTGATGGGGACGAACCCGAGCCACTTCAAGGACTGCGGGGACGCCTGTCCGGTGGAATACGTGAGCTGGGACGACGCCCAGGCCTTCATCGCGGAGCTGAACCAGGCGAACCCTGGGGCGAGCTATCGGCTCCCGACGGAAGCGGAGTGGGAGCATGCGGCACGGGCGGGAACGACGGGGGACTACGGCGGCACCGGCGTGTTGGAGGAGATGGGGTGGTACCGGGACAACGCTGGGGAGAAGACACACCCCGTGGGGCAGAAGGCCGCCAACGCGTGGGGTCTGTACGATATGCACGGCAACGTGTGGGAGTGGGTCGCGGACTGGCACGGTCCCTACCCTTCGGGGACCGTGAACGACCCGACGGGTCCCGCCACCGGGTCGGCTCGGGTGATGCGGGGCGGTTCGTGGTACATCTCCGCCTACTTCGCGCGTTCGGCCGTCCGTGACCGCTACTCTCCGTCCTACCGGCTCATCAGTTTCGGATTCCGGTTGGCGAGGACGCCGTAGGTCCAGGTCCTTCCGCCTGCACCGCCTCGACGGCGAAGGGATGGGAAGGCGGCGAGCGCGGCCATCCGGCGGGTGCGGCAGGAGGGGCAGATCCCTCGGCCCTTGGGCCCGGAAGTCCTTTCCCACCCAGGTGGGGAGGCCGTAGCCCATGAGGTCGGCCTCGGCCGCGTGGGCGAGGAACGTCTCGAGGTGATGCTGGACGACGGCGAACAGGGCGCTCGCCGCCGGATGCCGTGGACGGTAGACGGGTTGGGTACCGGCTGCACTCGAACACCAAGCCGATCGGGGCGCGCGACCAACTCCGGGTCAGGTGCCGCGCTTGGGTCTGCAGCGCCGCCTCCGTCGCCTGCATGACGACCTATGAAGCAACAGGGCGGCGGTGCTACGCCGCCACCGGGCGGCTCCCCCAGCCTACCGCCGGATCCGCAGCGCCCGCACCCGGTTGTCCGTGAACGTGGGGAACAGGAGGAGCCCCTGCTCCGGGAGGTACTCGAAGTCTGCAGTGTTCCAACGCGCGGGGAGCGCGTCGAGGAGCTCGACCACCTCTTCCCCCGGGCCGATCCGGAACAGCTGGCCCTCCCAGAACGAGACGAGGAGGCTCCCGTCCGCGTCCACCCGGATCCCGTCGAGGATCCCGGAGCCGAGGGAGACGACGTCCTCGACCTTCCGGGTCCTCAGATCCACCCGCTTGAGCATCCCGTCCCCGGAGTTGCCCACGAGGAGGGCGCCGCCCTGGATCCAGAGCCCGTTGGCCCCGTCGATGCCCTCGTCGGCGAAGACCTCGAACACTCCGTCGTGGAACCGGTAGATCCGGGAAGCGGGCCAGTTCCCCGTCCGGGTGTCGGAGACGTAGACGGCGCCTTCGTCATCGATGACGAGGTCGTTCGGGAAAACCACGTCCGGGATCGGCCAGCGGCCCACGATCGTCCGCGACGCGATGTCCACGGCCACCAGCTCCTTCCGCTCGCACAGGAAGAGGGTGTCGCGCCAGATGTCCATCCCGGTGGGAGCGGCGAGCCCGCCGAGCCACCTGTGCTCCAGGATGCGCCCGTCCAGGGAAAGGGTGGAGATGTAGCCCGTCGGCCCGGTGCGCGTGGCGTACTGGTTGTCGAAGCTGGTGACGTAGAGCAGGTCGCGGGTCGGATCCTTCAGCACCGACTCCGGGGTGAGGAAGGTGTCGGGGGTCGCCCACACCTCCTCCAGCGCGCCGTGCCGGACGAGCTTGTCCTCGAGCGCCTCGGCGGCCGTGGCCTGGAAGGCCCACCCTCCGGGGCCGCCGCCCACCATGAGGAAGATCTCGTTCAACCCCCTGCGCACGGGGAGCTCCAGGAGCGCCGCGCACCCGGCCCGGGAGAGCGCGTCCTCCCCCTCCGCGCACGCGGGGTCTCGACCCGTGAAGACGGGTCGGCGGTTGAAGAAGACGTCCACGTCCCCGGCGTAGCGGAGGCTGAGCTCCAGGGTGCGGTCCCGGTCGGAGCGGAACACGCGCCGGGCGATGGCCAGGCCGGCTCCCGGGGCCTCTCCTGGGAACCGGGACGCGAGGTCCACGCCGCCCACGGCGTCCGCGCTCACCTGCTGCCAGGCGGCCCCGAAGATGCCGTAGAAGCTCGGATAGGCGTTGCGCGCCACCCGGGCGGCGGGATAGGGGCCCGCCGCGCTCCAGCCCGGGACCGGAACCTGCCCCGGGGCCCTTTCGGGGGCCGACAGCAGGGCGCCGAGCAGGGCCAGGGCGGTGATGGGAACCAGGTCCATCGAGCGCGGCGTGCGCATGGGGTCACTCCTCGAAGGTCGGAGCGGAGCGCTGCTGCTCCTACATACGCTCCAGGCGCCCGGGTTGCTTCGCGAGCCGGGGCCCGCGGGCGGGGGGGCACGCCCGCTGCTCCGCCCTCAGGCTCTCCACACCGCACTTGGCGATCATGGAAGCCAGCGAGCGGTGGAGCCGGCCCGTGCAGGACTGGACCGCCGCCTTGAACGATCTGTCCATCGTCTTCGAGGGGTGGATACCCGTTTGATGTCGAGGCCGTTTACACAGAAGAACTGACATCCCCTGCAACCCCAAGCGCCGTCACTCTTCGCTGGTCTACCAGTCGCCCGCGATCTTCGAGGCGAAGAACCGGCCGGTGGCCGCGTGAACTCTCTGGCCCCGGTCAGAGTCCCGGCTCATCCTCCGGGCCTCCTGGTTGGGCTGGGCTCCACTCCGCTGCCATGCAGCGGAAGCTCCTGACCCCCCTGGCAGAAGGGATGAAGAAACACACCGAGTCAAGCCGCATTCCCCACCCGTCCACCGAAACGGGGTAGGTCCACGTCGGACGTGAACGTCTCCTGGACGGTGATGGAGGCCGAGTCGCCCATCACCAGCACCTCCGGGTGCGCCGCGGTGACGATGAGCACCGACACCGGCGGCGTCACCTACACCTGCGAGGCCACGTCGGCGGGCGGCACGGTCAGCGCGTCCGTGACCGTGAAGCGCGACGCCACGGACCCGGTCATCGCTTTCGCCGGGAACGCCTACACCTTCGGCGTCGGCACGACCACGCTGAACGCGTCGGCGCTGGACGTCGCGGGGAACAGCAGCGCGCTGTCCACGTCGTGCACCGCGTCGGTGACGTCGGGGAGCCTGGGCACGCTGGTGCGGCGGTGGGTGAGCCAG
This sequence comes from Gemmatimonadales bacterium, assembly GCA_041309665.1. Lineage (GTDB taxonomy): Bacteria > Gemmatimonadota > Gemmatimonadetes > Longimicrobiales > Gaopeijiaceae > SZUA-318. The sequence continues at coordinate 7,308 of JBFYZE010000343.1, forward strand.
CGGAGGGTGGCCACCTCGCTGTGCCAGCAGCTCAACAACCGGGCGTACGGGGCCTTCATCGACCACGTGCGGTCGCAGAGCGGGAATTCCGTGCCCGCCGACAAGGCGGCCATCCTCATCGCCCTGGCGCAGCAGCTGTAGCCCTTCGAGAAGAGCGAAGCGGAACGCCCCCCCCGGCCCGAGCTGGCCGGGGGGGCGTTTCGTCAGGGGGGACGGACGTCGCGCCGGTCGTTTCCGGCTGGGCCCCCTGTCCGAAAGTTCTAGGCTGATTGTCCGAAGGGTGTATGGGCGCGGGGGGGCGACGGGGGCATCGTAGATGGCGCAGGTGCCGACCGTCCGACCCCCGGGGTGCGGAAGCCGCGATGAATCGCTTGGCGGTGCCTGAGACAACCCCACCCCAGTGGGCCCGCCGACCGGGCCCGGGAGCGTTTCAGATGAAGCACCGTATCAGTATCCTCGCGGCGCTGGCCTTCGTGGCGGCGTGCGGGGAGGCTCCGACCGCACCCAGCGCGCTGCTGGATGTTCCGGCGCCCTCGTACAACCTGGTCTCCCAGACGTATGCCAGCGGCCCGCACGTGACCACCTGGGACCCGATCTTCCCCGCAGCGGCGGACCCGAATTGGCCGACCACGGTCTGCACGACACAGCCACTCGTCGGTCCGGGCGCGAACTGGACGAACCCGCACAATGCGTTCGTGTTGACGGGCCATCCGTGGGCTGGCTACTACTTTTCCGCCCCCTGGATCAACGCCTGGAACGACCTCGGTTCCCGGGGGCCCGGCGGGCACAACTGGACCAAGTACCAGACCGAGGTTTCCGGAAACGGCTCCTTCGTAATCCGGCTCCTGGCCGACAACTGCTCCTGGATCTACCTGGATGGCATCCTGGTAGGCGTGCAGCCGGCGGGCCACACTGCCGCGAACACGTCGTATGGGCTGACTCTGAACGGAACGCACACCCTCTCGTTCATCATCTTCGACGGCGGTGGCGCAGCAGGTGGCAAGTTCCTTCTCGAAACCACGTCCAACCCGCCGCCGCCGCTGAATCCCGACCTGGACGGTGACGGGGTTCAGAACGATGTCGATGCCTTCCCCCTCGACCCGACGGAGTGGGCCGACTCCGACGGCGATGGCGTTGGGGACAACAGCGACGCCTATCCCTACGACCCGACGCGGTGGGAGGCACCCGCAACCATCACCCTCACCGGCCGGATCCGGGACTTCCGGTCCGGACTCAAGGCCAACGGGCACCCTGACTTCGAGCGGTACATCGGCGTTGACCAGGGGATCGTGGCCTCCACCCTGGGCGCCGACGGAAAGCCCGTCTACGCGCGTTCCGTGGGAGGCAGCCCGACGACCACTGGCAAAGCGTACTTCGACCAGTGGTACCGCGACGTGCCCGGCGTGAACCTGGCGACGAACTATGACCTGGTCCTCACCCGCCAGGCCAACGGCACCTACGTCTACTCCAATGGGGCCTACTTCCCCATCGACGGCCAGCTCTTCGGGAACACGCCGAGCGCCGGGAGGATCGACGGCGGCACGGGTCGCAACTTCCACTTCACCACCGAGATCCACACCACCTTCACGTACTCGGGCGGGGAGACCTTCTCATTCACCGGTGACGACGACGTCTGGGTGTTCATCGACGGCAAGCTCGTGATCGACCTCGGCGGTGTGTATCCGCCCCGGACGGCGTCGGTGGCACTGAACAACCTGGGGCTGACGCCTGGCAACGACTACTCGCTGTCCATCTTCCAGGCCGAGCGGCGCACGGCGGGCTCCAGCTTCTCCATCACCACCACCCTCCAGTTGGTCTCCGAGCCGCCGGTGGTCGACAACACCCCCCCCGTCATCACCCCCAACGTCACGGGGACGCTCAACGGCGACTGGTACGTCTCGGACGTGAACGTCTCCTGGACGGTGGCCGACGCCGAGTCGTCCATCAGCAGCACCTCCGGGTGCGACGCGACGACGGTGGACTACGACACCGACGGCGTAATCTTCACCTGCACGGCCACCTCCGAGGGCGGCACGGCCAGTGAGTCCGTGACCATCCAGCGCGACGCCACGCCGCCGGTGATCACACCGTCGGTGTCGGGGACGATGGGTGACAACGGGTGGTACACGTCCGACGTCACCATCGAGTTCGAGGTCAGCGAGCCCACCTCGCC
>JBFYZE010000344.1:0-6183 GCA_041309665.1 Gemmatimonadales bacterium
CTGGATCCCGCCGTTCGCCGAGCACATCAGCCCGAACGTCCACCCTCTCATGTGTCGTACGGTCAACCTGGTGGGGATGGCGATGGCCCAGGCGCTGGAGGAGCGGGGGCAGAAGGGGGCTGTGCACATGGGGACCGGGTTCGACAACTGGTACCCGGGCTTCCTGGACCACGCCAACAGCTTCCACAACGTGGTCTCCCTGATGACCGAGACGGCGCTGTACCGGTATGCCACGCCCCACTTCTACACGGTGGGCGACTTCCCCGACGGTGCGGAGGATCTCCGGCCCAGGTCCCTGTACGCGAGCCCCTGGGAGGGCGGGTGGTGGCGCCTCAAGGACGCGGTGGATTACATGCTCACCGCGTCCGTATCGGTGCTGGACGTGGCGGCGAAGTACAAGACGGACATCCTCTTCAACAGGTATCAGGCGGCCCGGGACGTGGTGGCCCAGTACCGGTCGGGCCCGCCCTACGCGTTCTTCATCGGTCAGGAGCAGCGCGATCCGGTAGCGGCGGTGGAGATGCTGCGCCGCCTGGCGTTCAACGACATCGAGGTGAAGCGGCTGACGAAGGCGGTGACGGTGGAAGGGGTGAAGCACCGCGCGGGCACCTGGGTCATCCCCATGGACCAGCCCAACGCGAATTTCGTGCGCCAGCTCTTCGCAGTGCAGGAGTACCCGGACCTGCGCGAGTATCCCGAGGGCCCGCCGGAGCAGCCCTACGACGTGTCCGGGTGGACGCTCCCCTACCAGTTCGACGTGCGGGTCGTCGAGGCCCACGCGCCGCTCGGCGCGGAGGTGACGGCTGCGCTGGCCGACGTACGCGCCCAGCCGCTGGCCTGGAACACGACCGGCGACGCCGCGCCCTTCGACTCGCCTCCGGACGTGGGCTTCGACACCCATCCCGTCGCGCGCGGCATCGTGCCCCCGGAGGGACGGGTGAGGGGGGGCGGGAGCGCGCTCATCCTGGATCCGGCGCAGAACAACACGTATCGGGCGCTCGGACGGGCGTGGGCCGAGGGCGCGCAGGTGAGCTTCGCCCCGGGGAAGGCGGCGTCGGAGGAGGGCGAGGGGGGCACCTCGGGGAGCTGGCTCGTGTCCGGCCTCTCGGGCTCGACGCAGCAGGCGCTGGTGCGGGACCTCCGCCTCCAGGCGGTGGGTGGCTCCATGCCGGCGGGGCGGGTGCCCCAGCCCAGGGTGGGGATCTACCGGCCGTGGAGCGCGTCCATGGACGAGGGGTGGACGTCCTGGGCGCTGGAGATGTACGGCGTGGCCCACACCGGGCTGCGCAACGCCGACGTCCTGGCCGGCGAGCTGAACGAACGCTACGACGTCATCGTGCTGGCCGACATGAACGCCCGTACCATCCTGGAGGGCTTCGAGAGGGGGAACGTGCCGCCGCGGTATGCCGGCGGTCTGGGCGCCGAGGGCGTGCGCGAGCTCGACGCCTTCGTGCGGGGCGGGGGGACGCTGGTGGCCATCAACGGCTCCACCGCCTTCGCCGTGCAGCAGCTCCACCTGCCGGTGAAGGACGTGACGCAGGGGCTCAAGCGCGAGCAGTTCTCCGCCAGCGGCGCCATCGTGGAGCTCCTGGTGGATCCGTCGCACCCGGTCATGAGCGGGATGGCGCCGCGCTCCAAGGTCATGGTGGGGCGGAGCCCCGTGTGGGTCACCGAGGAAGGGTTCGAGGGCCGGATCCTCGCCAAGTACCCGAAGGATGGCTCGCCCCTCCTGTCGGGCTACTTCCTCGGCGAGGAGCACGTGCAGGGGTATGCCGCGGCGGTGGAGGTGAAGAGGGGCGAAGGTCGGGTGGTGCTCCTGGGCATGCGTCCCCAGTGGCGAGGCCAGCCCTTCGGCACGTTCAAGGTGCTCTTCAACGCCGCGCTCTACTCCAGGGCCGTGGCGGACCAGGCGCCCGAGAGCGAGAAGTTCTGGAAGGCGCCGGAGAAGAAGGAGGAGAAGAAGGAGGGGGAGGGGACCCCCGCGAGACGGGACGGGTAGGCGACATCGCATGATGCCCCTCACGCCCTGGGTCAAGCGCCTCCTCCTGGCCAACGTCGCCGTCTTCCTGGTGACCATGGCCAGCCCGGTGCTGTACCGCGCCCTCCTGCTGTATCCGCCGTTGGCGTTGGTCCGGCCGTGGACGCTGGTGACCTACATGTTCCTGCACGGGGGGTTCGGCCACCTGTTCTTCAACATGCTGGGGCTCTACTTCTTCGGACCCCGCCTGGAGGACCGGCTGGACGGCCGGGCCTTCCTGACTCTGTACTTCCTCTCCGGGCTCGGCGGCGCGGTGTTCAGCTTCCTCTTCGCCCGCCAGTACCCGGTGGTGGGCGCCTCCGGCGCCGTGTACGGCGTGCTCCTGGGCTTCGCCATGTTCTGGCCCCGTGAGCGCATCTACCTGTGGGCCATCCTCCCGGTGGAGGCGTGGCTGCTCTGCGTGATGCTGGTGGTGGGCTCGCTGTGGGCCGGGTTCTCCGGGTCGGCGTCGCGGACCGCGCACTTCGCCCACCTCGGCGGGCTCGTGTTCGCGTTCGGGTATCTGCGCTGGAGCGAGTGGCGGCGGGGGTCGGGCCGGCGCGCGTGGCAGAAGGCCATGACAGTCCACCAGCCGTCGGCGGGGCTGTCGGAGAAGGCGGCTCTCGCGCGCTGGAAGGCCATCGCGCTGGACGGGCTCCACGAGATCAACCGGGAGGAGGTGCTCCGCCTCCTCGTGAAGGTGGAGGCGGAGGGCGCGCGGACCCTCACGCCGGCGGAGCGCTCGTTCCTGGACCGCATGGCGGGGTAGCCGTGGCGCGCTACCGGATCCCCGCCCGGGTCCACCGGGTGGAGGAGGTCATCCACCGGAGCCGGTTCGTCACCACCGCCGCGCGGGCCGCCGATGCGGCCGCGGCCCACGCCTTCGTGCGGGCCGTGCGCGAGGAGTTCCCCGACGCCACGCACAACTGCTGGGCCTTCGTGGCCGGCCCGCCGGGGAGCACCACCCACATCGGGATGAGCGACGACGGCGAGCCCCACGGCACGGCGGGGAAGCCCATGCTCACGGCCCTCCTCCATTCGGAGGTGGGGGAGATCGTCGTGGTGTGCAGCAGGTGGTTCGGCGGCGTGAAGCTGGGGACGGGTGGCCTCTCCCGCGCATACTCGGGAGGCGTGAGGCTCGCCCTGGAGTCGCTCCCCACCGAGGAGCGGGTGGACCGGGTGCGGGTGCAGGTGACGGTCGGGTACGCCGAGGTGGCCGCCCTCCAGCGCGTTGCGGCCGAGCTGGAGGTGCTCGTCGAGGCCGAGGAGTACGGGGCCGACGTGCGCTATGTATGCGCCGTCCCCGAGCCCGCGCTGGAGGGCTTCCGGCGCGCGGTGTCGGACCTGACCCGGGGCGAGGGGGGCGTACAGCCGCTCTAGTGTGCCCAGTTCCCGAACGGGTCTTCCAGCGAGGGGCTCGGGGGCGTGAACAGGCGCGCGCCGTCGGCGGTGATGAACATGCAGTCCTCGACGCGCACGCCGAACTCCCCGGGGATGTAGATGCCCGGCTCGTCGCTGAACGCGTTGCCCGTGACCAGCGGCGCCGTGTTCCCCTTCACCAGGTACGGCCACTCGTGGCCGTCCATGCCGATGCCGTGCCCCACCCGGTGGCTGAAGTACGTGTAGCCGGGTCCGTAGCCGCCCTCCTCGACGACGCTCCGGGCCGCCCGGTCCACGTCCTCGGCGGGGACGCCCGGCCTGGCGGCGGCCAGGGCCGCCTCCTGCGCCCGGTGCCCGATCTCGAACACGCGCTTCATCTTGTCCGTGGGGGCGCCCAGGAGGAACGTGCGGCTGATGTCCGACTGATACCCGTCCACGGCGCACCCGCCGTCGATGAGGACGATGGTCCCCTGGCGGATCACCTGCGGGGTGATGGAGCCGTGGGGCAGGGCCGAGAACTCCCCGGTCTGGACGCTGGCGCCTCCCTGGAACCCCAGGCGCTGGTGGGCGAGGCTCACCAGGGCGCCGAAGTCGCGCTGGGTCATCCCCTCGTCCATGGCCAGGTAGGCCGCCTTGAAGGCGGTGAGGGTGACCTCGTTGGCGAGCTGCATGAGGGAGATCTCGTGCTCGTCCTTCACACCCCGGCACCCGGCGGTGACGGGGGTGCCGCTCACCACGCGGAGCGCTGGTGCCGCCTGGGCCACGCCGTCGCTGAAGCGGAACTGCACCGTCTCCTCGGCGCCGATCCTGCCGGCGGCGATCCCCCGGGCGCGCAGTCCCTCGGCCACGAGCTGGTAGGGGCTCTCGTGCTCGTCCCATGTGTAGACCTGGGCGCTCCCCAGCGGGCCGGCGGCGAGCTGCTCCCGGGCGCGGTCCTCCTCGAAGGCCGGGCACACCACGAAGGCCTCGCCACGCACCGGGACGACCACCGCGAAGAGGCGCTCGCCTCCGCCCCAGCGGATCCCGGCGAAGTAGACCATGGACGTGCTCCCGGTGAGGTAGAGCGCGTCGAGGCCGGCCGCGCGCATGAGCGCGCGGGCCTTCTCAACCCGCCCTGCGCGCTCCTCCACGGTGATGGGCCTGACCCGGTCGGCCCACGACCCGAGGCGCGCGATGGAGGGGGGCAGGTCCTGGGGCAGGGGGGCCGGGGCGGCGAGGGCGGCGCCGGGGTCGAGGGCGGCACCGGCCGTGGCCAGGGTGGAGGCTCCCAGGAAATGGCGTCTGGAGATCATGGCGGGCTCCGGGTGGGTGCGCCGGCGGCGGGCGGCGCCGAGGCGGGGATCATAGGGAGCCGCGCGGCGTCGCACCATGGAAGCGGCGCCGTGCGGCAGCCTGCGCGCCAGCACTCCCCGCCGCTCGCGGGTCCCCGGGATGGCGCACTACCTTGTGCGCCATCCCCGATCCGAGAGCCTCTCCATGCGATCCGCCGTCCGCTCCCTCCTCCTGTCCTCGTGCGCGGCCGCCCTGGTGGCCGGCTGCGTTCCCGGCGAAGACGCCGGCGCTCCAGCGGCGGAGCCCGATCCCGATTCCGCGCTCATCGCCAGGGCCGCGTCCCTGGAGCTCCCCACGGAGTACGTCCCGCCGCCCGGCGACGCGCTCGAGCACCACACGTCGGGCTTCGCCAAGATCCTCTGCTCCGCGGTCTTCATCACCGGGCTGGACCCCGCCGACGCGGCGGAGAACGTGGGCGGGTTCACGAGCCCCTTCGAGTCGCGCGCCGCGGTGGTGGACACGGTGGTGGACCGCGAGCGCCAGGAGGTGCGCCTCACGCTCCCGTCCGGCGTGACGCTGGCGGCCAAGAAGTACCGGAGCCAGGGGTGCGTCACGCGGCCGGTGGGCGAGGACTCGGTGTTCTTCAGGCCCACGGACGTGGCCTCCTCACTCCCGCCCGCCGCGACGACGCCGTGGCCCATGGGAGACGTGCTCACCGACGAGCCGTTCCCCGCGGAGCTGGACATGGCGTTGGTGGCGCAGGCTCTGGACACGGCGTTCGGCGGTCCCGACGCGATGACCGAGGCCGTGCTGATCACCTACAAGGGCCGCATCCTCGGCGAGCGCTACGGCGACGGGATCGACCTGCACACCCCCCTGGAGTCCTGGTCCATGGGGAAGAGCCTCACGGCGACGCTCATGGGGATCCTCATCCATCGGGGCGTCTACGAGCTCTGGCAGAGCGCGCCCATCCCCGAGTGGCAGGGGGAGGGCGACCCCCGCCGGCAGATCCGCATCGGCGACATCATGCGCATGTCCTCCGGGCTCCGCATCCGCGCGCCCCAGGACCCGGACTTCGACCCGGACCTGGGTTATCCGGACCACCTGTATCTCTACACGGGCCGGGTGAACTCCTTCGAGTACGCCGCGACGCGCCCGCAGCAGTGGCCCCCGAACACGGTGGGGCGCTACCGGAACACCGACCCGGTGCTCGCCAACTACCTCATCCGCCTCGCGGTGGAGAAGCTGGGCGAGGACTACCATGCGTTCCCGCGCGAGGCGCTCTTCGACAGGATCGGGATCCGCGACGCCGTCATGGAGACCGACCCCTTCGGCAACTTCCTCACCCAGGGCTACGAGTACCTCTCCGCCCGGGACTGGGCGCGCCTGGCCAACCTTTACCTGCAGGACGGGGTGTGGAACGGCGAGCGGCTCCTCCCCGAGGGGTACGTGGAGTACGCGCGCACGCTGGCGCCGGCGTGGGAGGCGGACGGGCGCCCCATCTACGGCGGCGC
>JBFYZE010000345.1:0-5156 GCA_041309665.1 Gemmatimonadales bacterium
GAGGTGGAGGACCCGTGGAACCTCTGGGCCTTCCGCGTGGGCGGGAGCGGCAACTACGAGGGCGAGGCCACCAGCGAGAACCTGCGGTTGAACTCCAGCGTTTCCGCGTCCCGGGTGACGCCCACGTGGAAGCTCAGCTACAACGGGCGGATGAACTTCCAGCGACAGGAGTACGAGCGCAGCGACTCCACGCGCCTGGTGGTGAAGCGCACCGACTGGAACGTCGACGCGCTCTCGGTCTACTCCTTCGCCGACCGTTGGTCCGTGGGCATCAACTCCAACGCGGCGCGGCTGACCCGCTACAACCAGGACTTCCGGGTGAGCGTGGCTCCGGCGATGGAGTACAGCTTCTTCCCCTACGAAGAGGCGACGCGGCGGTCGCTGACCGTGTACTACGAGATCGGTCCGACGTACCGGGACTACCTCGCCGAGACGATCTACGAGGAGATGGAGGAGCTCCGCTGGGAGGAGTCCCTTCAGGTACGGTATTCCCAGCGGGAGCCCTGGGGTGACGCCTCCGTGGGGCTCGAGGGGTCGCATTTCCTCCATGACGTCAAGCTGTACAACGTGTCGCTCCGCGGCAGCCTGAGCGTGCGGGTGGCCCGGGGGCTCTCCCTGGACGCCAACGCGAACGTCTCGTGGGTGAGGGACCAGCTGTACCTGTCGGCGGAGGAGGAGACCGACGAGGACATCCTCCTGCGGCTGCGCCAGCGGGGGACCGACGTCACGTACGGCGGTTCGCTGGGCTTCTCGTTCCAGTTCGGGTCGATCTTCAACAACGTGGTCAACAACCGCTTCCGTCGCCCGTACGACGGCCGGGGTGGGGGTTGGGGCTGATCGGAGACACCGGCCGGCCTCCGGCCGGCGGTGCGCGTGCCGCCTACGATGCCCGCGCCGTGAGCCAGGCGGCGGCGTTTGCGCGAGCCGCCTGTGCCGGCCCCGGGATGGCGAGCCCCCCGTAGAACCGGGCGCGCGCCGCGAGCTCGACCGCTGCGACCAGGAGGATGGCCCAGCCGTTCCACGCCCGGGGCGCGAGCGTCAACAGGGCGAGGGGGCCGACCAGGGCCGCGACCCTCAGCGCCAGGAGGGTCGTGCCGCCCCGCCCCACCCGCTCTCCTCTCCGCGCCGCGAGGACCAGCTTCAGGCCCGCCAGCGCGGCGACGAGCCAGGGTGACCGGAGGAGGACGGCAGCCACGAGAGCCCCCGTGAGGAGGGTGTCGGCGGAGTGGAGCCGTCGCTCGCGGCGCACCGGGCGGTAGACCCGGTCAGCGGCGCCGAGGGCAAGGAGCCCCAGCACCGACGCCGCGCCTCCCAGCGCGGTGAGCGCGGCCGGCGGGACAACGCCGGAGAGCTGGGGCGCCGTTCCCCCTCCTCCCCACGCCAGCCACAGGGCGGTGACGCCCAGGAACGAGCACACGCCCGCGATCTCCCGACTCAATGCCGACGTACGCACGTTCGACAGCGACCGCCATGACCGGTGCGGACGGCCCAGGTGGAGCGTGGACACGGCGAGAAGCGCCGCGGCCAGCGTGACGAAGCCGGCCAGGGAGAGGGGGACCGCGCCCGCCGCCGCCGCACCCACCCACCCCACGAGGCCGGCCAGCCCAGAGGTGAAGAGCCAGAGCGGCCACTCGCTTCCGAGCGTGAGGGTGACCGGGGAGAGGGTGGCTGAGGGTGAGCGCCCGGTGGCCTCCGCACCATGCGGGGCATCGGTTGCGAACACCACCACCACCTCTTCCGGGAGCGTCCACGTGGTGTCCGGCGGAGCCGCGCCACGGCGCAGGGGCGCGAAACGGATCCGCGGCCGGGCGGGCGCGTCCGGGAACCCGGGGATCCTCACCTGGCCGGCGAGGGAACCGTACCCGAGGGCGTCGGTGGGGCACGCCTCCACGCACGCAGGGGCCCTACCCTCCAGGAGGCGGTGGTTGCAGAGCGTGCACTTGGTCACGACCCGGCGCGCTCCGTCGAAGCGGGGAGCGTCGTAGGGGCACACCCAGGCGCAGTAGCTGCACCCGATGCAGCGCCCCTCGTCCACCAGAACCGCTCCCGTCCCCGGATCACGGCGCATGGCGCCGGTGGGGCAGTGGTCCACGCATGGCGCGGCGTCGCAGTGGTTGCACGCCAGGGCAAGGTGGAAGGACGGGACGCCGGGGCGGCGCTCGGGATTGAATGCGACGATCTGGCGCCAGCTCGCTCCCCAACCGAGGGCGTTCTCCGTGGAGCACGCCAGCGAGCAGGCGGCGCACCCGGTACACCGGTTCGGGTCGAAGAGGAAGCCTCGCGGGGGCGGCGCGGTCGCGGCGCTCATCCGCGCGACAGCTCCACCTCGACCCGGTTCTCGTGGAACGCGGCGCCGTGCCCCATGTCCGTCTCCCGCCCTGCCGAGAGGATGTTCACGGCTCCGCCGTCGCCGATCCACCATCCGTTGGTTAGACACACGCACCCGGCCAGGATCCCGAAGTCGAGGGTGCAGGGGATCACCAGGGATCCCCGGTCGTTGAAAACCCGCACGCGGTCGCCCTCCCGGATGCCGCGGGGAAGCGCGTCGGCGGGGCTGAGGCGCAGCACCGGGACCGGATCGTGGGCGCGGATCATGTCGAGGTTGCCGAACTGGGAGTGGATGCGGTTCTTGGTGTTCGGCGTCATGAGGCACAGGGGATGGCCTCCGCCCGCCCGCCCGGCTTCCACGGGCTCGGACCATCCCGGGAGCGCGTCCACGCCCCAACGGCGCGCCGCCTCCTCGGAGCGGATCTCGACCTTTCCGGAAGGCGTGGGGAAGCGCAGGTCCTCGAAGGCAACCTCCTGGTATCCCGGCGCCAGCACGGGCCCCTGCTCCAGCCGCTCCAGGCTCAGCTCGGGGAAGGGGGCGAGCTTCCCTGTGAGCCACTCCCTCACGGCCTCCTCGCCGATGCCGGGGAGCGCAGCATCCACGGCGGCGGAGGGCATCCCCAATCGCTCGGCGAGGAGCCTGTAGATCTCCGACTCGGGCTTCACCTCCCCCGGGGGCTCCAGCACCTTCGCCCGTAGTTGGACGTACGGGTGCCAGTAGGCGCCGATGACGTCGGTCTGCTCGAAGAGCGTCTTGGCGGGGAGCACGATGTCGGCCTCCCGCGCCGTGTCGGTGAGGAACTGGTCCACCACCACGCGGAAGTCGAGAGCCCGGAAGGCCCGCAGCACGGTGGGGGTCTCGGGGTTCTGGGGGATCGGGTTCCCCCGTTCCACCCATGCCATCCGGAGCGGCGGGTCGCGGAGCGCCAGCATGTCCGCGCCCAGGCGCGCGGTGGACACGGCGATGCGTGCCACGCCATCGGGACGCTCCGGCGGATAGAATGCGACCGGGTCCTGCACCTCGTCGAAGACCGCGGTCTGCAGGTTGGCGAACTGCCACCCCGCGCCCCGCTGCCCCAGGTTGCCGGTGAGGGCGACGAGCGCCAGGAGGGCGCGCATGGTCTGGCCGCTGTTGGCGTAGCGCTGCATGCCGAAGCCGGCGGCCACGGTCATGGGTTTCACCGAACCCATGAGCGTCGCGAGCCGCTCGATGTGGTGGGCGGGAACGCCGGTGATCGTCTCGGCCCAATCCGGCGTGAGGTCCGCCACCCGCTCGCGGTATTCCTCGTGACCCACGACGTGGGCGTCCACGAACGACCGGTCCACGAGCCCGTCGCGGAAGAGCACGTGGGCGACGGCGAGCGCGAGGGCGCCGTCGGTGCCGGGGCGCGGCTGGACCAGGAGCTCCGCGCGCTCCGCGGTCTCGGTGCGCCGGGGGTCCACCACGACCAGCCGTCCCCCTGCTTCCAGGGAGGCCTCGACGAAGGGCATCTGGTGGATGTTGGTCTCGGCGGCGTTCTTCCCCCAGAGGACGACCAGGCGGGCATTGGCCAGGTCCCAGGGTGCGTTGTGCGTGTTCGCGCCCAGCGTCAGCCGGGTAGCCTCCAGCCCCGCTGGCCAGCACAGGTCGCCATACGTGCCCGTGTACCCCCCGTAGAGGCGCCAGAACGCGGTTCCGACGCGGTTGAGGAGCCCCTTGGTGCCGCTTGCCGAACAGTACAGGACGGCCTGGGGGCCGTCGTCGTCACGGATGCGCGACAGCCGCTCCGCGATCTCGTTCAGCGCCTGATCCCAGGAGAAGCGGCGGAACGAGCCGTCCGCCTGGCGACGGAGAGGGTGGAGGATGCGCTCGGGCGAGGCTACCCGCTCCACGTACGCGAGCCCCTTGAGGCAGGGTCCCCCGAGCGTGGCGCGATTCCCGGCGTGCGGGAGGACGCGGCGCAGCCGGCCGTCCTCCACCTCCACGGTCATGGTGCAGGTCGAGTAGCAGTTCCGCGGGCAGGCGGTGGTGTGGAGGGTCACGAGGCGCCCGGACGGCACCTCAGCGCCGGAAGCTCAGCGACGCCCCCATGGCCTGGCCGCACTCGGTGATGGTCGCCGGCCCGGAGAAGGTGGCGCCGCCCTCGCCGATGGTCGCCGTCGCCTCGGCCAGGCCGTCGCATCCGTTGCCCGGGTTGCGGTAGGCGATGCGCAGGTTGAACTGGCTCCCCACGACCGTCCCTCCGGCCGGGGCGGTGATCCCCATCTCCGTGACCCGCACTTCGCCCGTGACCACGCCGCCCGGGGCGGTCTCGAGGGTGAGCGTGGCCGAGATCCCCTGTCCCTCCACCACGAACTGTCCCGAGTAGGTGCCCGACACATTGAACGCATACCCGGGCTCGCCGGGTCCGGGGTTCCCGGCGCAGGCGCAGAGGACGACGAGGAGGGCGGATGCGACGAGGCGAGAACCGTTCATGGGATCACCTCCGGGGGACGGACGGGACGCGGCGGGCCCGGTGCGGGCCTATTGGAAGCCTTCGTACGTGGCGGACATGTCGTCCTTCGAGAGGACGCGGAACGCCATGTGGGTGTCGGTGCGCTGGATCCCATTCACCTTGGCGATGTGCTCGGTGACCACCCGGGCGATCTCCTCCCAGTGGAGCACCTTCACCTTGACGATGAGGTCCCACTCGCCGGTGACCGAGTAGACCTCCTCCACGCCCGGGAACTCGACGATGCTCCGGGCGGCCTCGGGGATCTGGTCCCGCTCGCAGCGGATCATGACCAGGGCGACGATCATGCGGGGTTCCTGGTTGGGTGTGTTCATGGTTCGGAACGGTACAACACCA
>JBFYZE010000346.1:0-8603 GCA_041309665.1 Gemmatimonadales bacterium
AGGTGGAGGCGGGGGCGGTACCTCCCAGGCGCTGCCGCAGACCGCGGTGGTGCGCACGACGGCGTCGGCCAGGCGGCCCCCTCTGCGGTAGCGGACCTTCACGTCGGCATCCGGGGGGAGGTTGGCGAGGTACGCGCCTCCCTCGGCGGTGGTGATGAGGAGCCCGTCGATGGCCACGATGACGTCTCCCACCTGCAGGATCCCGTGGGCGGGGCCGCCCAACGTCACCCCGGTGATCCGAGGCTCCACGCTGAACGTCCAGGCCTTCTCCTCGCGGTTCTCGTCCAGGGTGAGGGTGCAGTCACCACGGCAGTCCCAGCCGGTGAGCCCCAGGCTCCCCACCACCCTGCCCGTGCATACCTGGAGGCTCTCACCCTTCAGGGTCGCGGCCGGAGCCTTCTGGGACGCCGCCCGGCCGGGCGCCAGCAGCGCCAAGGCACCCACGGCGGCCACCCCGGCCCAGCGCATCGCCATCCTCGTCGTCGTCCTCATCGCTCCTCCCCCCGCGCTAGAACCACATCATGTTCCTGGCCGGCTCGCCGCCCAGGTCCCGCGTCCTGCGCTCCTCCAGGATCTGGAGGATCCTGAGGACGTCGGCGTCGCCGGGCGCCATGCGCGCCAGCTCGAAGGCGGCGCCGTAGAGCGCTCCCAGCGCCGCCGCTCGGCCCTGCTCGATCCCCTGGGCCGCATGGGACGCGACGACGCCCTGCCCCGACGGAGCCTGCGCCGCGGCGCCCCTCAGCTCGCCCAGCGCCGCCAGCGCCGACACGTACGCCGAGCCGGCCTCCTGGATGCGCAGCGCCAGGCTGGTGGCGTCCTGGTCGCGAACCGCGAGGAACGCCTCCGTCGTGCTGCTCGCGCCCAGCCGGTGCCCGAGCGCCACGCCGGCGCCGAAGAGGACCAGCGACGCCGCCATGGAAACGGGGATCACCCAGGCCCGGAACCGGCCCGAGGGGGGCGGCGCGTCCTGCGCCGGCCACGCCCCGGCCTTCCGCGCCTGCCCGCCGCCGCTCCGCAGGGTGCCGTCGGACGTCAGCGCCCGGACGATGCGCTCCTCCAGGAGGTCCGGGGGGACCGCCTCGGTGGGGAGTCGCTGGAAGGCCATCTTCTCCCCCGGCGTGAGCTCGACTTCGTCTTCCATGGCACCGTCCTCCCTCGTTCTACCGCTCGCGTCGCTCATGTCACGCCATCTCCAGGTCCACGGACAGCAGCCTGCGCATGGCCCGCCTGGCCCGGTGGAGCTGGCTCTTGGAGGTGCCGTGGGCGATGCCCAGGCGCGCCCCGATCTCCTCATGGGTGAGCCCCTCCACGTCGTGGAGCACCAGCACCGTCCTGAAGCCCGGAGGCAGAAGCTCCAGGGCGCGCTCCAGGTCGATGCGCCCCGCCGAGTCAGCCGCCGCCACCGTCGCCTCCCACTCACCCTCCACCTCGGTGATCCTCCTGCCCTTCCTCCGCGCCAGCTCCCGGAACTGGTTGAGGGCGATCCCCGTCACCCAGCTCCGGAACGCCGACTCCCAGTGGAAGCCCGCCAGCCCATGGGCCGCCCGGAGCCATGTCTCCTGCATGAGGTCCTCGGCCTCGGCCGCGTCTCCGCCCACCAGCCGGAGCAAGAACCGGTAGACCGCTGGGGCATGGCGCCGGTAGAGGGCCCTGAAGGCCGCCTCGTCGCCGTGCGTCACCACGCGGTGGGCCAGCTCCCTGTCGCTGGTCTGCTCTTCCATGACCTCCCGAGCTCCGGGGCTCGTCGACTCCAAGGGGGATCGCCCTCTCGCGTCCCTCGTCCTTCGCACAATATGTGGCCGGGCCCCGCCGGAGGGTTGCACCGGGTGTGGGACGTTGCCCGCGCGATCCTGATTCCCGAACCGTGCCTCTGCCCCTATCCTCCAGGGCGCACCGCTCCCCCTCCCCCTCACCTCGAGGCCATGGGCCCTCCCGCCATCCGCTGTCGTGCGCTCACCAAGCGCTACAAGGACGTTCTCGCCGTGGACGCCCTCGACCTGGACGTGCGCGCCGGCGAGTGCTTCGGGCTCCTGGGGCCCAACGGCGCCGGCAAGACCACCACCGTGGAGATGATCGAGGGGCTGTTGAGCCCCGACGGCGGCGAGGTGGAGGTTCTGGGACTGCGCTGGGGCCAGGACGAGCGGGCCCTCCGCCAGCGCATGGGCGTGGCGCTCCAGGAGACCCGCCTCGCCGACCGGTTGAAGGTGATCGAGGTCATCCGGCTCTTCCGCAGCTTCCACGCGAAGGGGCACGACCCCGAGGAGATCCTGGACGTCGTCGAGCTCCGGGAGAAGCGGAACGCCTGGGTGGAGAAGCTCTCCGGAGGGCAGCGGCAGCGCCTGGCCATCGCGTGCGCGCTGGTGGGGAACCCGGACATCCTCTTCCTGGACGAGCCCACCACGGGGCTCGATCCCCAGTCGCGACGCCAGCTCTGGGACGTCATCGAGACGTTCAAGGGTCGCGGTGGCACCGTGGTGCTCACCACGCACTACATGGACGAGGCCGAGCGCCTCTGCGATCGCGTCGCGGTCATGGACCACGGCCGTGTCATCGCCCTGGGCTCGCCCCGCGAGCTCATCGCGACGCTGGGCGCCGACCACGTCGTCGAGTTCGCGCTCGCCGACGGAGTCGAGCGCCCCCCCGAAGTGGCGCTGGCGGCGCTCCCGGGGGTCGTCGCCGCCCGCCGGGACGGGCCGCGTTACAGCCTGACCGTGACCGAGCCCCACCGGGCGCTCCCGGCCCTCATGGCCGACCTGGAGCGGAGGGGCGCGGAGATGACCGAGCTGATCACGCACCACGCGACGCTGGAGGACCTCTTCCTGAGCCTCACCGGCCGGCACCTGAGGGACTCGTGAGCGCGTATCTCCGCCCCCTCCTGGAGCTCACCCTCGCCCGGCTGCGCGAGCAGTTCCGCCAGCCGGAGATGGTGTTCTGGGTGTTCGCGTTCCCGGTCCTGCTGGCCATGGCCCTGGGTCTCGCGTTCAGGAACCGCCCCCCGGAGGTCGTGCACGTGGCCGTGGAGGCGGGCACGGGTGCCGACACCCTGGCGGCCCTGCTCGAGGGCCAGCAGGGCTTCGACGTGTCGGTCCTCCCCGCCGACGAGGCCGCCGAGCGCCTGCGCACCGGGCGGGCGGCCCTGGTTCTGGTGGCCGGCGACTCGCTCACGTACCGCTACGATCCCAGCCGCTCGGAGAGCCGGCTCGCCCGGTTGGCCACCGACGACGCGCTGCAGCGCGCCCTGGGACGCGGAGATGCCCGGCCATCCGCGGACCGGGCGGTCACCGAGCGCGGGGCGCGCTACATCGACTTCCTCATCCCGGGGCTCCTGGGGCTCAACCTGATGGGCACGGGGCTTTGGGGGATGGGCTACGCCGTGGTGGACGCGCGCCGGCGCAAGCTCATGAAGCGTCTGGTGGCGTCACCCATGCGCCGGAGCCAGTACCTGCTCTCGTTGATCGCGGCGCGGTTGGTGCTCCTGGGTCCGGAGGTGGCGCTCCTCGTGGGCTTCGGCGCGCTCGTGTTCGGCGTGCCTGTGCGCGGGTCGCTGGCGAGTCTCACCGTGGCCAGCCTGGTGGGCGCCATGTGCTTCGCGGGCATCGGGCTCCTCATCGCGAGCCGGGTGCAGACCGTGGAGGCCGTCTCGGGGCTCATGAACCTCGTCCAGCTCCCCATGTGGGTGCTCTCGGGGGTGTTCTTCTCCTCGGCCAACTTCCCCGAGGCGATGCAGCCGTTCATCTCCGCGCTCCCCCTCACGGCGCTCAACGAAGCGCTCCGCGGCATCATGATCGACGGCGCGTCGTTGGCGGCGCTCGCGGTGCCGCTCGGGATCACCGCCGCGTGGGGCGCGGTGTCGTTCGCGGTGGCGCTCAGGCTGTTCCGCTGGCTGTAGCCCTCACGGGCCGACGGGCGGGCTCCGCCGCGTCGTGGCCTGCCATCCATACAAGCACGGTCCACACCAGCCAACCCAACGGGCCCAGCGGCCTGCCCCTCATCGCGATCATCGTCCCCCCCCGTTCCCAGCGGCCTCTAGCTGTCCGGACCCTCCGACGAGCGTCCATCCACCTGTCAATACGTTGGACGCCCCGGGGTCCTTCTCCGTTGCAAGTGGATGGGGGCGAGCTTCGTGTCAGCGCCCGCACCCGGCGTCGTATCTTCATGGGCGGGATACGTGGGGCTTCCCCTCGGGAGGGGCATGAAAGGCGCTCGCTGGCAAGCCGGGCTCTCCCTGGATCGGACGGCTGCGGCCGTGACGGCCGTCATGGCCCTGGCTGCCGTGCTGGCCCTGGCGGGCGCGCCGCGCCCCGCGGCCGCCCAGGCGATCCTGCGCGGCATCGTCCTGGACGAGGATGGGACCCGCCCTGTTCCCTCTGCGGACGTCGAGCTCGTGGGGGAGCGCCGGCGCGCTCAGACCGCCGGCGACGGTCGCTTCGAGCTCGCGGGGGTGGCTCCGGGCCCGCACCGGCTCCGGGTCGTGGCCCTCGGCTATCGGGACGCGGATACGACGCTGGTGGCCTCGGCCGTGCTGAGCCCGGCTCACCGCATCGTCTTGGCGCGTGCGCCCCTCCCCCTCGAGGGGATCTCCATCGCCCCGGGGCGGTTCGGACTCCTCGAAGCGAGCCCGGCGGTGAGCGGCACCGTACTGACCCGCGCCGACATCGAGGCGATCCCCCAGATCGGGGGCGACGTGCTGCGCATGCTCCGCGCGATGCCGGGCGTGGCCTCCGACGACATCTCCGCCAAGCTCAACGTGCGCGGGGCGGCTCCCCGCGACACGCAGGTGCGTCTGGACGGGATGGAGCTCTTCGAGCCCTACCACCTCCAGGACCAGGACGGCGCCCTGGGCGTGGTGGACCTCGAGTCCCTCGGGAGCATGGAGATGATCACCGGCGGATTCCCTGCGGACATGGGCGGCCGCATGGGGAGCATCCTGGACATGCGGACGCGGCCGCCGCCGGCAGAGGGGAAGCGCACCGCCGCGGGGCTCAGCCTCAGCTCCGTCTTCTTCAGCAGCGAGGGCACCTTCGCGGGGGACCGCGGCCAATGGCTGGCCACGGCGCGCCGGGGCTTCCTCGACATCGTGCTGGACATCACGGGCGTGGACGACAAGCTGTCCCCGCGGTACTGGGACGGGCTCGGGCGCGTCCAGCTCCTGGTCGCTCCGGATCACTTGGTATCCTTCGAGGTCCTTGCCGCCGGGGACGACGGGCTCTGGTCCGACGAGGAGGACTCCGGCGCCCACCTGGAGAGCAACTGGTCCAGCGGTTACGCCTGGGCAACGTGGCAGGCCTCCTTCCGCCCGGGGCTGCGTGCGGAGACGCTGGTGTCCGCGGGCCACCTGGGCCGCGACCGGACCGGGAGCCTCGCCAAGCCCGACGACGGCGTCTTCACGCCCCTGCTGGGCACCGTGCGCGACCTGGCCTCGTACGACTTCGCGGGGATCCGCCAGGACTGGCAGGTGACGGTCTCGGAGGACTTGGTGCTCAAGTCGGGGTTCGACCTCCGGTACGGTTCGGCCGACTACGATTACGCCAGCTCCGCGAGCTGGCACTTCCTGGACGAGAACGGTCGGATCGGCACGCGCGAGGACCGGTCCCGCGTGGAGACGTCCCCCACCGGGTACGAGGGAGGAGGCTACCTCAGCGCCCGCACGCGTTGGGGCTCGAAGCTCACCTCCGAGGTGGGGCTCCGCCTCGACGGCCTGAGCCACACGGGGGATCGCGACGTCTCTCCGAGGATCCTCGCGCGCTGGGACCCGGGCCAGCGGACGAGCGTCAAGGCGAGCCTGGGGCAGTACGTGCAGGGGCAGCGGCTGTACGAGCTCGACGTCGTGGACGGGGAGACCGCGTTCAGTCCCGCCGAGCGTGGCCGTCAGGTCGCCGTGGGGCTCGAGCGCCGCTTCGCGGGAGGCCTGAGCGGCCGCCTGGAGGCGTACCACCGGCTCGTGGACGACGCCCGGGGGTTCTTCGTCAACGTCGCGCGGGAGATCAACCCGCTCCTCGAGCTGGACTCGGACCGCATGCGCCTCGACCCGACCCGGTCCCGCGCCCAGGGGATCGAGCTCATCCTGTCGCAGGAGGGGGAGGCTCCCCTCGCCTGGTCGGCCATGTACGTCCTGTCCCGGTCCGAGGACGAGCTGGAGGGGATCTGGGTGCCGCGCACGCTGGACCAGCCCCACACGCTCTCGCTGCGGACCGCGTTCCCGAGGGGTCGCTCGTGGCAGGTGAGCGCCTCCTGGCAGTACCACACCGGGTGGCCGGCCACGGACCAGATCGTGGAGGTCGTGATCCCGGCGGACCCGGGCGGCGAGGCTGCCCGGATCCTCCAACGGGGGTTCGGCCCCCTGAACCGCGCGCGGCTCCCCGCCTACCATCGTCTGGACATGAGGGCCACGAAGTCCTTCGGGGTCGGGCACGGCCAGCTCGAGCTCTTCCTGGACGTCTTCAACGTCTATGACAGGGTCAACCTGCGCGGGTTCGCGTACAACCTCGTCCCGTCTGGACGGTCGTGGATCTCGAGGCGCGTGCCGGGGGAGGAGCTGCTCCCCCGGCTCCCCACGCTCGGCTTCCGGTGGGTGTTCTGATGGGAGGGCACGCGCGGCGCCGGGCCCGTGACGCGGCGATGGCGCTCCTCGCTGCGGCGCTCGCGCTCGTGGCGGGCTGCTCGCTCGGCGACGTCGCCGAGCCGGTTCTGGAGATCACGTTCTCCTCGCCCGCCCCCGGCGCGCGCTACGTAGCCGGGGACACCATCCCTGTGGCCGTCGTGCCCGGCGACCCCGAGGTGGAGCGCATGAGCGTCTGGTTCTGGGCCGACGGCCGCCTGTTGGCCATCGACAGCGTACCCCCGTGGGAAGTGCGGTGGGCGACGACGGACCGCAGCCCGCTCCGTCCCCGGATCCGGGTGCAGGCGTTCAACCTCCCCCGGGGCACCACCACGCGGAGCGTGGACATCGAGTTGACCTGGAGCTACCGGCGCCCTCCGGAGCTCGGCGACGGCTGGGGCACCGCGACGCTGGGGGACGTGGGACTCGACCCCGCACCGCTCGACAGCCTCGTGAGGGAGCTGCGCTCCCGCACGGGTCACCTGGTGGACGGCATCGTGATCGTGCGCCACGGCAAGCTCGCCTTCGAGAAGTACTTCGATGGCCTCTCCCATCCCACGTTCGGCGAGCAGCCCATCTCGTACGGCCCTCGGGCCGTCCATGGGCTCTCCTCGGTCACCAAGAGCTTCACCTCCACGCTGCTGGGCGCGGCGATCCAGAAGCGCTGCATCGGATCCACGTCCGACCGGATGTTCGCCTACTTCCCCAACTTCGCGGACCTGGATATCGGCTCGAAGAGCCGCATCACGCTCCGGCACCTCGCCACCATGAGCTCCGGGCTCGCCTGGGACGAGCAGAGCTACGCGCTCACCGACGCCCGCAACGACCTCACGGCTTGGCTGCGGAAAGCCTCGTCCACCTCGACGGACCCCGCCCGTGACATCCTGTCGAAGGGGATGGCGGCGGAGCCCGGAGCGCGGTTCAACTACGCCGGCGGCGACTTCAACCTCCTGGGCAACGCCGTCCAGCGCGGTTGCGGCCAGCGGCTCGACCGCTTCGCGCAGGTGGCGCTCTTCGACCCCCTGGAGGTCAGGGACGCCTGGTGGTGGGTCTTCCCGAGCGAATTCGTCTATGCCTCGGGCGACCTTGCGCTGACGCCGCGGGAGATGGCCAGGCTGGGCCTGCTCTTCCTCCAGGACGGCGTATGGAACGGGAAGCGGATCCTCCCTCAGGGATGGGTGGCCACGTCCACGGCCGCGGTCCACTCGTTCGACACGTACCGGGGATCCGACGGGGTGGACGGGTACGCATACGGGTGGTGGACGCTCACCGACGCGTACGGCGCAGGGGCCTACCAGGCCTGGGGCTGGGGTGGCCAGTACATCGTGGTCATGCCCGAGCACGACATGGTGGTGGCGCTGACGGGGGGATCCTATTGGACCTCGCCCTGGAGGAACGGCCACAGGATCATGACCGACTTCGTGCTCCCCGCTATCCGTCCGCCCCACCCTTGAGGACCGACTTGATGTCCACCACCGGCGTGCCGTCCACGGCCTCGATGGGCCCCACGCGCAGCCGGGCCCCGGTGACCTCACGCACCGTCACCCGGTGCAGTCCCAGCGGGTTCGGTCGGGAGGGGGACCGGGTGGTGAACACGCCCCTGAGCGGCCGCTCCTGGTCGCCGCGGGGATGCACCTCCAGCACGTCACGGCGGGCGAGGTGCAGCCAGGTCACCACGACGATCTCCGCGCCCGGCTCCAGGCCGCGCAGCGCCGGGAGATAGGCCGGATCCAGCTCGAGCCAGGCGTCCGGCGCGCCCTCCGAGCCCATGCGCGGCGCGTCCTTCGGGTCCCGCAGGGGGGAGCGCACGTGCCCGAGGGCGCGGATGGGGTATTCCTCGCTCATGGCGGGTTCAGTCTCCTCTCCGATCCAGCAGGCTACACGCGGTACAGCGCCGCGACGGTGTTGTGGGCCAGGACCCGGTCTTTCGCCACGAGGCAGATGGCCGGGGTGTGGAGACGCGCCATGGTCGCGGAGTCGTGGCCCACGCACTGGCCGAGGAGCA
>JBFYZE010000347.1:0-4626 GCA_041309665.1 Gemmatimonadales bacterium
CGGCGAGGACGGCGAGGACGGCAAGAACGGCAGAGGATGCGTGAAGGGCGGCAGTGCAGGTGGCCATGGCGGCAGGGCGGCGAGGTTGCGGGTCGGAGAAGGACGTCGTGGGTATGGGTTGGATGCGCCGCGGCCTGGGCGCGGTTGCTACGTGCCGCCGCTGAGGCTCGCCCAGATCCGCCCCAGCACCTCATGCCAGGCGAAGCGGGTCCGTGCCAGGACCTCGGCGTCGGGAACCAGGTCCAGCACGTCGAGACCCTGGGACTCCGCGGCCAGGTGCCCCGTGGGCGCCGCGATGGGATCCAGCCCCTGCGCTCGGAAGAGCGCCACAGCCCGGGGCATGTGGCTCGCCGACGTGACCAGGGCGAAGCGCTGCCCGCGCAGGAGCGGGGCCAGGAGCTCCGCCTCCTGGCGCGTGTCCCGGGGGCGGGGCTCCAGCACCATGCGGGCCTCGGGGAATCCCAGGGACGCAGCGACCTCGCCGTAGACCTCGGCGTTGGGCCTGGGATCCGCGCCGCCCCAGCCGGAGAGCACCAGCCGGCTCCAGGGCTGGGACGTGGCGATGGCGACCCCTTCCACGAGCCGGACCAAGGCCGTGGACGAGAGCCGGGCACTGACGGGGATGGCGGGGTCGGAGACATGGCCGTTTCCCAGCACCACCACGAAGCCCACCGAGTCGCCGGGGAAGGCGGGCGCGCCGCGCTCCAGGGGCCGGACGAGGGCGTCCGCGACGGGCCCGAGCGCCGCCAGCGAGATCAGCAGCAGCGAAGCCGCCACCATCCCCTGCCCCACGCGCCTCCAGCGCCCCCGCGTCCACAGGATCCACCCGAGGATCCCCAGGAGGAGGAACGCGGAAAGCGGCATGAGGAGCGCGCCGGCGATCTTCTTCAGCAGGAAGCCCATGGGGTCACGTCAGCGGGAACGGAAGCGGGCCACCACGCCCTCTTCGGCGAGAAGATGGAGGCCGTCACCCGTGAGTCGGTACCCCCCGACCCGGCCAAGGGTGCGGAAGTAGGCGCTTTCCACCTCCATGGCGGAACCGGCACACGCCCGCTGCGTGGAGGCCAGGCCGCCGAAGGTGAGGCTGGCGCCTGCGAGGCGGTAGGAGCCGGCGAAGGAGTTGCACCCGCTCCTCCCGGAGGCGCGCGTCCCGGCCTCCTCCAGCACCAGCGTGGCCTGGACGCCCTCGGGGACGAGCGCTCCTTCCAGCTCCACGAGCGTCCACTCCGTCCCTTCCAGCGGAAGGTCGGCCACCGCCTCGCCGCACCCGGCGCCGGGGTGGGTGCCCTCGACGGAGTGGACGAGAAGCGTCGGTGCGTCGCCGCCCCCGCTCCCCGCGATGAGGCTTCCGCGCAGGCGCACCAGGAGCGCACGCCCAGGCTCGGGGCTCCCGTCCAGGTAGGCGCGCTCCAGCTCGGCGTACGCCCCTTCCCGGGAGACGGGCAACGTGGTGCCCGTGAGACACTCCGAGAGGACGAGGGTGCCGGCGGCGTGCGTCACCATCCCCCGGAGCGGCTGCACGTCCTCGACCGGATCGACCTCGGCGGCACGCCCGAGACCGTACGGGAGGCCGGAGGGGATCTCCTGCCCGGCCCCGTCCAGCATGCGGAGCGAGTCCCACGCGAAGCGCGCGAACCACATGGGTCCCTCGCCGCTCCCCCTCAGCGCCAATCGCCCGCCCTCCTCCTGGCTCCACCGGCCCAGGTCGACCCAGGTGGTGAGCGGGTCGCGGTCCAGGTAGCGCCGGCGGAGGCGGAAGGTGCGGTCGGGGAGCAGCGTCACCGTGAGCTCGATCCCGGGACAGTCGGCGCAGGGGATGATCCCGCGGAACGTCATGGGAACGGCCGCCGAGTCGGGCGGCGGTCCCTCCCCCGCGGTCTCCGGCGCTCCTCCCCCGCACCCGGCGACGCCCCCCCCCACGACGGCGCACCAGAGGGCGAGGGCGACGCGGAGGCGGAGGCGCATGGTCCTCTCGCGCCTATCTCGTGGGCGGCGCGATGCGCGGCGTGAACCCCGGCTCCCGGAGCGCCAACTGGCCCTGGCGGGCGTAGTCAAGCGCCTCGCCGAGGATGCGCGTGGACTCCTGCGGGGCGTGGAACCCGGTGGAGTTCTCCGCCTCGGCGAAGTCGATGTAGAACTGGGCCCGGCGCTGCATCTCCCACGCCGTCGCCAGCTCGGCGTCCGTGGCTCCCGCCTCCTTGCGCGCCTTGAGCTCGCCGATGAGGTCCACCAGGGCGTCCATGGCCTGGTTGCGCATGCGGTAGGTGTGCGTCTGGATCCGCTCCACCCGGGCCACGATCTCCTCCTCGGGGAGGTTGTGGCAGGTCTGGCACGCGGCGTTGACGTTCAGGAGCGGACTCTGGACGTGGTGGTCCGAGACCTTCTGGGCGCCGAGCCGCCTGTAGGGCATGTGGCAGTCGGCGCACGCCACGCCGGAACGGGCGTGGATCCCCATGTTCCACATCTCGAACTCGGGGTGCTGCGCCTTCAGCACCGGAGCCCCGGTCTCCGCGTGGGTCCAGTCCTTGAAGCCCACCTCCTGGTAGTACTCGTAGATCTTCTCGATCTCCAGGCCCTTGCTCCAGGGATACGTGAGCCGCTTCTCGTCGCCCTTGAAGTAGTACTCGACGTGGCACTGGCCGCACACGAAGCTGCGCATCTCCTGGCGGGTGGCGTCGCGGTTCACGTCGTAGTCCGCGATCCCCTGCGAGGCTCTCAGCGCACGGATCCCCTCCATGAACGCCGGCCGGGTGATGCGGAGCTTCATGGACCCGGGCTCGTGGCAGTCGATGCACGCCACCGAACGCTCCAGGTGCTCCCGGGCCTCCATGTAGGGCATCTTGTTGATGGCCTCGAAGCCGCGGGTCATGTCCCCGTCGCCCAGCTTCCGGTACACCAGCACCATGGACGCGTGGCAGTTGGCGCACGCCCCCGGCTGGCCCACCGCCTGGCGCTCGGTGAAGGTCTGGTCGTCGAGCATGTAGGCGTGGCCCCGCTCCTCGCGGAAGTCACGGGCGAACGCGTACCCGGCCCACATGGTCTTGAGGCGGGGGTCCTCCTCGATCTTGGAGCGCGCCACCTGGGTGCGCGGGTCGGCCTCGGTGGGCGTGCGCGGCAGGGCCTCGGAGCCTCCGAACCGGGTGCGCACCTGGTCCACCGTGCGCAAATAGGCGTCGTACTGGTTCGGGAAGTTCTTTCCCCACTCGGCGGGGTCGCCGGTCTCCTCGGTGATGGCCACCACCTGGGTGAAGGGCTGGAGCGCCTCCTGCTTGCGGCCGTAGATGCTGAGGAAGAGGGCCAGCGCCGCCACCGAGGCCAGCGTGGCGCCGACGGCGAGGCCGACGTACCAGATCATCCCGCGGCGGGGCGTTGGCGTCATCTCACTCATGGTCGAGTGCTCCGTTGTGCGAGGCGCCCGGGGCGCCGGCCAGGAAGAGGGGTGCGAGCCCCCGGTGACCCACGTCGCTGTGGCAGGTCAGGCACTCCCGGGGCTCGTCGCCCATGGGGCCGTCCACCGCCGCCACCAGCTCGGCGTGGCAGTACCGGCACGCGGCCTCGGTGACCGCGCGGTTGACGGGCGGGATGCGCAGCTGGTCGGGGAAACGGTTCGTGGTGAAGGCGGAGGAGTGGTTCCAGCCGTTGCGCGCCTTGGTCCAGTACTTCCCGATCAGGTCGTGGGGCGCGTGGCAGTCGTTGCACACGGCCACGCTCCGGTGGCTGGACTGGAGCCACCCGCTGTACTGGGGGTTCATCACGTGGCAGTTGACGCAGGCGGCGGGGTCGTTGGTGAGGTACGACGCCCCTCGGCCGTAGATGAACGTGAACCCGCCGATGCCGATGGCGGTGCCCAGGGCCAGGGCCAGAAAGGTCCCGATGATGCGTGCCGGCGGCATGGGGGATAGAATCGGACGTCCGCATGCGGAACGCCACCCCTGCCGGGGTCTCCACGACGGAGGCCGTTTCGGGGGCAGTGTCAGTGCTCCGGGCTCTTCTCCCCCGCCTCCACGCGCACGGGAAGCCTGTTGTCGCGCGTGGGCAGCGGACAGGTGGCGAACGGAGTCCACGCGCACGGCGGGTTGATGGCGTAGTTGAAGTCCAGCACCACGCGGCCTTGCTCGTCAGGCCCGTCCACCCACAGGAAGCGGCCGCCCCCGTAGGTTCCCACCCCTGACGTGGCGTCGGCGAACACGAGCATGTAGCGCTTCTGGCCCGGGGCGCCCACCACGTCCAGCGCGAGCATCTCGTCCCCGACCTGGAACTGCAGGGACGCGGGTGACGGTTCCGCGGCTACGGTCCCCACCACGTTGGGCACGCTCACCGTCTTCTCATGGGGGACCCACCGGGCCGTGATGCGCCAATCCAGAGTGGTCGGATACCGCTCGACGCCGTGGAACGCCTGGTAGGCGGGATGGGTGTTGTCGCGGGTGCGGAGCGCCCATCGGTCTCCACGCCGTATGGCGATCCAGTTCAGGTCGCCGTGACGCAGGACCACCGACTTCCCCGGACCCACGTCCGCCGAAAGGTCCGACTCCGCCACCTCCGGGTCTCCGGCCACATCGGTCGGGATCGCGCCGGTCCCCGCATCCGCGCCGAGGATGGAGTCCACGCCCTGCGTCACCACCACCC
>JBFYZE010000348.1:0-4988 GCA_041309665.1 Gemmatimonadales bacterium
CGGTGGTCGAGGCCGAGCCGGTGATGGACCTGGCGTTCCTGGCGCCGGACGAGCCGGAGCCGGTGGTCGAGGCCGAGCCGGTGATGGACCTGGCGTTCCTGGCGCCGGACGAGCCGGAGCCCGAGCCCGAGCTGGTCGTGGACGTGGCGCTCCTGGCCCCCGACGAGCCGGAGCCTGCGCCTGAGGCGGAGCCGGTCCTGGAGCTGGCCGAGCTGGCGCCGGAGGACCTCCCGTCCGACGAGCTTCCCGGAAGCGAGCCGCTCGTCACCCGGACCATCGCCGAGCTCTACGCGCGCCAGGGCCTCACCGAGCGCGCCCTCGGTGTGTACCGGCAGCTCCTCGAGGTCTCCCCCGGCGACCGCGAGCTGCGCCGTCGCGTGGAGGAGCTGGAAGGAGTGGCGGCCGCCCCGGCCCCGGAGCCGACCGACGACGCCGGCGACCTGGACCAGGTCTGGGCCACGGCCGGCTCCGCGCAGGAGGACGAAGTGGAGACGCCCTTCGCCTGGACCGCGCCCGCGGAGGCCGGGAACACGACTCCGCCGGAACCGTCGGCGGCGGCGTACTTCGGCCGGATGCTGGCCTGGGAGCCCGGCGCCGGCGCCCCGGAGGGACGGCCATCCCCGGCGGGCGACGCGTGAACATCGCCGTCGTGCACGGCCCGAACCTCCGCCTGCTGGGGCGCCGTGAGCCTGAGGTGTACGGGTCGGACACCCTGGCGGACGTGAACGCCCTGCTCGCCGACGAGGCCCGGGGCCTCGGAGTGGAGCTGGAGTTCTTCCAATCCAACCACGAGGGCGAGATCCTGGACTTCCTGGACACGGCCTCGGCCCGGGTCGAGGGGTTCCTGGTCAACCCGGGGGCGCTCACGCACACCTCGGTGGCGCTGCGCGACGCGCTCACGGGCGTGGGGCGCCCCTTCGTGGAGGTCCACCTGTCCAACACTGCGGCCAGGGAGCCCTTCCGGCGGAACTCCTTCCTTTCCGACGTGGCGGCCGGCGTGGTTTTTGGATTCGGCACCCAGAGCTATGTTCTAGGCCTTCGGGGCCTGGTGGCGAGGCTCCGGAAGTCGAACCCAGCATAGCAGGTGGCATGGCGAGCACGGCGGAATTCCACAAAGGGATGGTGCTGCAGATCGACAACGGTCTGTGGACCATCGTCTATTTCCAGCACGTGAAGCCCGGGAAGGGCGGCGCCTTCGTGCGCACGAAGCTGAAGAACGTCCTCACCGGTGCGGTCGTGGAGCGCACGTACCGCTCGGGGGAGAAGGCCACCGACGTCCGGCTGGAACGGCGTCCCGTCACCTATTCGTACGGGGACGGGCAGCTGTATTACTTCCAGGACGACCAGACCTTCGACCTCATCCCGTTGGCCCACGACGTCATCGGCGACGACCAGCTGAAGTACCTGAAGGAGAACATGCCCTGCGAGGGGCTCGTGCACGACGACAAGGTCATCAGCGTGGAACTCCCGAACTTCGTGGAGCTCGCCATCGCCGAGACCGAGCCCGGCCTGAAGGGCGACACGGCCCAGGGCGCGACCAAGCCGGCCCGTCTGGAGACGGGTGCGGTCATCCAGGTGCCCCTCTTCCTCGAGGAAGGGGAGGTCGTCCGCGTGGATCGCCGCGAGGACAAATACATCACGAGGGTGTGATCGAATGATCGATCTCGAGTTCCTCGAGCGCCTCATCAAGGCCATCGACCAGAGCAGCCTCGACTCCATCGAGATCGAGCGGGGCGGCACCCGGCTGCGCCTGTCCAAGAGCGCCCCCCAGGTCACCGGAGCGGCCGCCGGGGGTGCGCCGGCGATGCACCACGCTACCTCACCGGCTCCCCACGCGTCCTCGGCTCCCGAGGGGGCGGCTGCCCCCGGCTCCCACCTCGTCGAGGTGACGTCCCCGATGGTGGGGACGTTCTACGGGGCCCCGGCTCCCGACGCCCCGTCGTACGTGGAGAAGGGGAAGCGCGTGTCGAAGGGGGACACGCTCTGCATCATCGAGGCCATGAAGCTCATGAACGAGCTCGAGTGCGAGGTGGGGGGCACCATCGTGGAGGTCCTGGCGGAGAGCGGTCAGCCCGTGGAGTTCGGGCAGGTGCTCTTCCGGGTGGACCCGGCATGACGGAGGGCGGCCGCGCGCGCCGGTAGCCGACCGAGTACACGCTCCCCTGGGTCGGGGGGCTGCGAGCGCGCCCCGCTCCTGGTGAGCGCCGGGCGCGCTTCGACCATGGAGAGAGATCCTTGTTCAAGAAGGTCCTGATCGCCAACCGGGGCGAGATCGCCCTCCGCATCATCCGCGCGTGCCACGAGCTCGGCATCCGGACCGTCGCCGTCTATTCCGAGGCCGACCGGGAGTCCCTGCACGTCCGCTTCGCCGACGAGGACGTGTGCATCGGCAAGGCGCCGGCGGCGGACAGCTACCTGAACATCCCCCGCATCATCGCGGCGGCGGAGATCACCGGAGCCGAGGCCATCCACCCGGGCTACGGGTTCCTGGCCGAGAACGCGGAGTTCAGCGAGATCTGCACGCGCTCGGGGATCGTCTTCATCGGCCCCGATCCGGTCCAGATCCGGGCCATGGGAGACAAGGCCACGGCCCGGCGCACCATGGTGGCTTCCGGCATCCCCACGGTCCCGGGCTCCGAGGGAATCGTCGAGGACATGGACGAGGCGAAGCGGGTGGCCGCCGAGATCGGCTTCCCCATCATGGTCAAGGCTTCCGCGGGAGGGGGAGGGAAGGGGATGCGCATCGCCCCGGACGCCGACTCCTTCGCCAAGTTCCTCACGGCCGCCCAGAACGAGGCCAAGGCTGCGTTCGGCAACCCCGGCGTGTACCTGGAGCGCTGCATCCTCCGGCCGCGGCACGTGGAGTTTCAGGTGTTCGGGGACCATCACGGCCGGGTGGTGCACCTGGGCGAGCGCGACTGCTCCATCCAGCGCCGGCACCAGAAGCTGGTGGAGGAGGCGCCGTCGCCGGCGCTGACCCCCGAGCTCCGCGCCGAGATGGGCGAGGCGGCGGTGAAGGCCGCGAAGGCCATCGACTACGTGGGGGCCGGCACCATCGAGTTCCTCCTGGACCAGGACGGCTCCTTCTACTTCATGGAGATGAACACCCGGATCCAGGTGGAGCACCCGGTGACCGAGGTCACCACCGGGTTCGACCTCGTCAAGGAGCAGATCCGGGTGGCGGCGGGCGAGAAGCTCGGCTTCCCCATGGACAACGGCGGCGTCAGGCACCGCGGCCACGCTATCGAGTTCCGCATCAACGCGGAGGACCCGGACCGCAACTTCGCTCCCCGGCCGGGCGTGATCAGCACCTTCCACCCGCCCGGCGGCCCCGGCGTCCGCCTCGACACCCACGTCTACAACGGCTATCGGATCCCGCCGAACTACGACTCCCTGCTGGCCAAGCTCATCGTGAGCGGCGCCACGCGGCACGAGGCCGTCGTCAGGGCCCGGCACGTCCTGGACCAGTTCATCATCGAGGGGGTCCCGACCACGATCCCCTTCCTGCGCCGCATCGTGGACGACCGCCACTTCGTGGAGGGCGACGTGGACACGGGCTTCGTGGCCCGCATGATGGCGGAGGAGAAGGAGGACGAGTGAAGGCCGAGGTGTACTTCGTGCCCGCCGAGCTCGACCCCGCCTCCGTCCAGGGTGCCGCCGTCGTGGTCGTGGACGTGGTCCGCGCCACCACCACGATCGTCGAGGCGCTGGCCAGCGGAGCACGGGCGATCTATCCCACCGCTTCCACCGAGGACGCGGTGAGGCTGGCGGCCTCGCTGGGCCGCGAGGACACGCTCCTGTGCGGTGAGCGCGGTGCCGTGAAGGTGGACGGCTTCGACCTGGGCAACTCTCCGGGCGAGTTCACGCCCGGGGTGGTGGAGGGGAAGCGCCTGGTGATGAGCACCACCAACGGCACCACGGCGCTGGCCCGGGTCCAGGAGGCCGAGCGCGTGGTGACCGCGGCGTTCACCAACCTGGGTGCCGTGGCGGACACGCTGCGCTCCCACCCCCGGGTGGTGGTGGTCTGTGCCGGACGGGGCGGGCGCTTCGGGCTGGACGACGCCGTGTGCGCGGGGCACCTGCTCCGCCGACTGGGCGGGGAGCGGGACATGAACGACGGGGCGCGCGCGGCGTGGGCGCTGGCCGGCGTCATGGCACCCGCCGTGGACATGCTGGCCGCCACCGAGGCGGGCCGCGCGGTGACGGTCCACGGGTTCGCCGCGGACCTGGACATCTGCGCGCAGGTGGATCGCCACGCCCTGGTCCCGGAGCTGCGGGACCAGGCCCTCGTGCCCGTGGGAGCGTGAGGTGCGCGCCATGCTGAGCCGGGAGCAGCAGCGGGAGATGCTGGCGGTGGGGCTCCTCGCCCTGGCGCTCTTCACGCTCCTGGCCCTCGTCCCGGTGTCGCTTCTGGGGGAGCGGGGCGCCGAGTGGTTCCCCTCCGGCAACGCGCTGGGCGTGGTGGGGGGGGTGTTCGACGCGCTGCTCACCGCGTTCCTGGGTGCGGCCGCGTTCCTGGTGCCGCCCCTTATCGCGGTGGCCGGGCTCCGCTTCGGAGAGTGGATCGAGCACGGCAGGGCGGTGCGGCTGGCCATCCTGGGCGGAGGGCTCCTCGTCCTCGTGCCCCTCGGCGTATGGGTGGTCACGGTCAGCGACCTGTACGCGGGTTGGCTGGGGGCGCAGATGGGCGTTCCGCTGGTGGAGTGGATCGGCGTCATCGGGGCGATGATCCTCTGCGGCGCGGCGCTCGCGGTCCTCTCCGTCGGCACGCTCGGGTGGAACCCGCTGCGCACCCTCGCGCACGGCGTGGCCGCGGGCGGCGGGATGGCGGGTCGCTCGGCCATGGCGCTGGCCGCCAAGGGGAAGGCCGTGGCCGAGGCCCGGGCCCAGGCGGCCAGGGAGGCTGCGGCGGCCGCAGCGGCAGCCGCGGCCGCCCCTCCGCCGGAGGACGATACGCCGCTGGTGGAGGAAGTGGAGGAGGAATCGTT
>JBFYZE010000349.1:0-7070 GCA_041309665.1 Gemmatimonadales bacterium
CGGTGGACGGGTCCCGCTGGGCCACGAGGAGAACGAGACCATCCCCCTGCTGGGCCTCCTTGAGCGCCGCGACCGACCGGGCCCGGCCGATGAGGAGCGGCAGGACCATGTAGGGGAAGAAGACCAGGTCCCTCAGCGCGATGACAGGAAGGCGTTCGGGGATCTCGATCTGGTCGTCAGCCCGCTGGAGGGTGGCCATCCTGGAAGGGATCCGGAGAGGAGGAAGGGAAACGCGAGGTCAGGCCTCCAGCTTGCGCTCCTCGGGGCGGAGGACGAGGAGGGGCGGCACGCCGCCGTCCACGCTCTCGAGCGTCACCACCACCTCGCGCACGTCCTTGCGGGACGGGACCTCGAACATGACGTCGCGCATGAGGCCCTCGATGATGGAGCGCAGCCCCCGCGCTCCGGTGCCCCGGTCCAGCGTCTTCTTCGCGATGGAGCGGATGGCCTCGCGGTCGAAGGTGAGCCCGATCCCCTCCAGCTCGAACATCTTCTTGTACTGCTTGACCAGGGCGTTCTTGGGCTCCTCCAGGATGCGCACGAGCGCTTCCTCGTCGAGCTGGTCCAGGTGGACCACCACGGCGAGGCGCCCCACCAGCTCGGGGATGAGGCCCAAGCGCTGCAGGTCCTCCGGTTCGGTGTGGCGCAGCACGTTGCCGTCGGTGCCCACCGCGGCCTCCTCGCCGGCGAAGCCGATGCGGCGCTTCCCGATGCGGGATTCCACGATCTTCTCGAGCCCGTCGAATGCGCCGCCGCAGATGAAGAGGATGTTCCGGGTGTTGACCTGGATGTACTCCTGCTGCGGGTGCTTGCGCCCGCCCTGCGGGGGCACGCTGGCGACGGTGCCCTCCAGGATCTTCAGCAACGCCTGCTGCACGCCCTCGCCCGACACGTCACGGGTGATGGACGGGTTCTCCGACTTGCGGGCGATCTTGTCGATCTCGTCGATGTAGACGATGCCCCGCTCGCACTCGGCGATGTTGAAGTCGGCGGCCTGGAGCAGGCGGACCAGGATGTTCTCCACGTCCTCGCCCACGTACCCGGCCTCGGTGAGCGTGGTCGCGTCGGCGATGGTGAAGGGAACGTGGAGCGTGCGGGCCAGGGTCTGGGCCAGGAGCGTCTTGCCCACCCCGGTGGGACCCACCAGGAGGATGTTGGCCTTGTCGATCTCGACTTCGTCCAGGACGCCCTGGTGGTTGACGCGCTTGTAGTGGTTGTACACCGCCACGGACAGCGCGCGCTTGGCCGCCTCCTGACCGATGACGTACTGGTCCAGGATGTCCTTGATCTCCTCGGGCGTGGGGCTGGGGACGACGGCGTCCTGCTGTTCCCGCTCCTCCTCCTCGGCGAGGATCTCGTTGCAGAGCGAGATGCACTCGTTGCAGATGTAGACGTTGGGTCCGGAGATGAACTTCTTGACGCTCTCCTTGGACTTCCCGCAGAAGCTGCAGCGGAGATGCTTGTCACTGGTCATGGGCCGATCCTCGCTCGTTCACACGCCGGCCCCGCGACCCGCGGGCCCCGATACAATCTTCGCTCCCCCGGCGGACGGAATCAAACGTCTTCAAGCGGCGTCCGAGTCCTTGGGCTTGCCGCGAACGGGCGCGGGCCCCTGGAGGACGCTGTCGATGAGCCCGTATTGCACCGCGTCCTCGGGGCCGAGGAACCGGTCCCGGTCCACGTCCTCGGCGATGCGCTCGACGGTCTGGCCGGTGTGCTTGGCCAGGATCTCGTTGAGCCTCCCCCGGATGTGGAGGATCTCCTTGGCGGCGATCTCGATGTCCGCCGCCGTGCCCTGGGACCCGCCCGAGGGCTGGTGGATCATGATGCGGGCGTTGGGGAGCGCGCTGCGCTTGCCCTTTTCCCCCGCCGCCAGCAGGACGGCGCCCATGGAGGCGCACATGCCCACGCAGAACGTGGATACGGGCGCCCTCAGGTGCTGCATGGTGTCGTAGATGGCCAGCCCCGCGTACACGCTCCCCCCCGGGGAGTTGATGTACATGAAGATGTCGCGCTCCGGGTCCTCCGCCTCGAGGAAGAGGAGCTGGGCGATGATGATGTTGGCCACGTTGTCGTCGATGGGGCTCCCCAGGAACACGATCCGGTCCATGAGGAGGCGGCTGAAGATGTCGTAGCTGCGCTCGCCGCGGCTGGTCCGCTCGATGACGTAGGGAGGATAGATGGTCATGGCTGGGCCTTCTCCAGGCTCGGGCGTGGCCGGGGCGCCCTCAGGCGGCCGGTGCGTCGGTGATCGTGGACTGCTTCTTGAGGAAGTCGAACACCTTCCGCTCGGTGAGCTCCCGCGCCAACGCCTCCAGGCGGCCAGCCTTCTGGAAGCTGGCGTACACCTTCTCCGGCGTGCTGCCGCTCCGCTCCGCGATCTCCTGGATGCGCACGTCGAGCTCGGCCTCGGTGGCGTCCAGCCCCTGGGTCTCGGCGACCCGCTCGAGGAGCAGGAGCCGCTTCACCGACCGCTCCGCCTCCGGGCGCAGGTTCTCCTTGATCTCCGCCATGCGCTCCTTGGGGATCCCCGGCTGCTCGCCCAGGATGGTGTCGGTGTACCGCTCCACCATGGACTGGGGCACCTCGAAGGGGTTGGCCTCCAGCAGCAGGTCGAGGATGCGCCCGCGCACCACCGCCTCCGCCTGCTCGGCGGCGTCCCTCTCCAGGTCCTCCCGGATGCGCACCTCGAGCGCGTCCATGGTCTCGAACTCGCCCACCTGCCGGGCCAGGGCGTCGTCCAGCGGGGGGAGCTCGAGGACCTTGCGGCCGCGCAGGGTGACCTCCACCCGCTCCTTGCCGCCCCGCCGCGCCTCGTCGGGGAAGTCCTCGGGGAAGGCGACGTCGAACTCGCCCGTCTGGCCGGGGTCCAGGCTCTTCACCGCCGCCTCGACCTCGGGGATGGCCTGCCCCTCGCCGAGGGCGAACTCGTAGTCCTTCCCCTCGGAGGGAGCGTCGCCGTCCAGCTTCCGGATGTGGACGGACACCAGGTCCCCGTCCACCGCCTTGCCCTCGTCCGCCGGCTTCCACGCGCCGTTCTGGCGCTGGACGTTCCCCAGCACTTCGCCGACGTGCTCGTCCGTCACCCGCGCCCGGGGCCGCTCGACGGAGAAGCCGCCCAGGCGGCCCAGGTCGATCTGGGGCTGCACGTCGAAGGAGATGGTGAAGCGGAGGTCCTCCTGGGGCTCGTAGTGGATGTCCTCCAGCTTCCCCTCGCTGATGGGGCGGAGGTTCTCCGCTGCCAGCGCCTGGCGGTAGGCGTCGTTGATCAGGCGGTCCAGAGCCTCCTGGCGCAGCGCGCCGCTGAAGCGGGTCGCCATCATGCTCTGGGGGACGCGGCCCTTGCGGAACCCCTTCAGGTTGACGCGGGACGCCAGCTTCTGCGCCGCCTTCTGCTCTTCCTCGGCCACCAGGGCCGCGGGGACGGTCACGCTGACGCGCCTGCTCCAGCGCTCCTGCTCCTCCACGGCGACCTTGAGACGGGATCCGTCGATGCTCATGCCCTCGTGCTGCTCACGTTGGAAAGGAGAGGGGATTCGGGTGCGTCGTCGGGCCCCGAATGCGAAAGGGGGGACTCGAACCCCCACGGCAACAGGCCACGAGATCCTAAGTCTCGCGCGTCTACCATTCCGCCACTTTCGCAGGGTTCACGCCCCGCGAAAGATAAACCCCGCGCCGGAAGGGGTACAACGCCGGGTCGCGGCCATGTCCAGAAAGGTCCGGGGGGCGCCGACGGTGCCCCGCCCGCGCCCCCCGGTGCTCCGCCGGCGACACCACCCCTAATCGGGCATCCGGATGTTGAAGACCCGCCCCTGGCCGTCCGGGCCGCGGACGTGGAGGGACACGATCTCCCCGCCCTTCACCCCGGCGAGCGCGGTGCGCACGTCGTCCGGCGTGGAGATCTGCGTGTCGTTGATCTGCTCGAGCTTGGTGCCTTCGAAGGCGCCCATCCCGCGCCGCGCGGCGGGGCTGGTGCGCTGCACGTCGCTGATCACGACCCCGCCCGCCTGCTCGTACCCGAGCTGCTCGGCCAGGGCGGCGGTGAGGGGCTCCACCTTGATCCCGAGCCGCTCCTCGGCGACCACGTCCCGCCCCGCGGTGGCCACGGGCCGCTCGTTGATGGGCGCCTCGTCCAGGCGGATGGTGACGTCCGTGGGCCTCTTGTTCCGGTACACGGTGAGCTTCACCTGATCGCCCGGGTGGCGTGCGGCGATCTTGGCCTGGAGCTCGGCCACGTACCCTACCGGCTCCCCGTCGAGGGCGACGATGACGTCCTCGCTCTGGAGCTTGCCCACCGAGGGCGTGCCGGGGCGCACCTCCTGCACCAGGACGCCCGAGACCTTGGGCAATCCGTATTGCTCCGCGTCCTCGGCGACCACGTCCTGGATGGTGACGCCGATGGCGGGGCGGCGCACCTTCCCGTACTCGATGAGGTCCTGCATGATCCGGCGCGCCAGGTTGATGGGGATGGCGAAGCCGTACCCCGTGTAGTAGCCGGTGGGCGACGCGATGGCCGAGTTGATCCCCACCACCTGGCCCCGCAGGTTGACCATGGGGCCGCCCGAGTTCCCCGGGTTGATGACCGCGTCGGTCTGGATGAAGTCCTCGATGGCGTACCCCGACTGGTCGGGGCCGAAGCGCGGGTCCCGTTGGAGGTCCCGGTTCAGGAGGCCGAGGCCGCGGCCCCGCGCGCTCACGATGCCGGCCGTGACGGTGTAGTCCAGCTGCGTCGAGTTGCCGAACCCCGGGTTGCCCACGGCCAGGATCCACTCGCCCACCTTCACCTGGTCCGAGTTCCCGAAGCTCATGGCGGGGAGGGGCTGTCCGGCGTCGATCTTGATGACCGCGACGTCCGTGAAGGGGTCGTTGCCGATCAGCTCGGCGTCGAAGTAGCGCCGGTCAGAGAGGAAGACCCGGATCTGGTCCGAGCCTTCCACCACGTGGTTGTTCGTGAGGATGTACCCGTCGGGGGAGACCAGGAATCCGCTTCCGCCCGCCAGCTCGCCCTGGGACTCCGGCTGCTGGTCCTCGGGGATGTCGAAGAAGCGGCGGAACGCGTCGGGGATCTGCTGCTGCGGCATCCGCCGCGCGGGCAGCCGGGACTCGATGCGGACCACCGCGGGCGTGACCACCCCCGACAGGTTCACGAACGCATCGCTCAGGTCGATGGCCGGCTGGACCGCCGCCTCCGACACCTGCGGCGCGTCGCTGAGGGCGGGCATGGCGTGGGAGGTGCTCGTCCAGCCCATGCCGCTGGCCAGCCCGATGCCGAAGAGGAACGCCACGACCGTGTAGAGGACGATCCTGGCCTTGGCACGAAGCGGGTCGTACATCATGGCTCCTCGTTGCTCCTGCTTGAACGTTGGCGGGCGCGACGCTCACGCCCGACGCCTTCCTGCTACCCACCCCTGCGGGGGGGGATCCGGGGCCTGGGCACCCCCCTTCGATCCCGGCCCCCCCGGCGGGGTTGCCCGCGCTACTTGTTGTCGTCCACGATCTCGTAGTCGGCCTCCACCACGCCCTCGTCGGCCGCCTTCCCGGCGGCGCCGGCGGGCGGAGCCTCCTCGGCCTGGGGTTCGGACGGGGTCTCGGGCTCGGGCTGGCTCTGGGCGGCGGCGCTCTGGTACATCTCCTGGCCGGCGGCGCTGAAAGCCTGCATGAGCTCGTCCCGGGCGGAGTTGATGGTGCCGAGGTCGTTCCCCTTGAGCGCCTCCTTCGCCTTCTCCACCGCGGCGGTCAGGCGGCCGCGCGTTCCCTCGGAGACCTTGTCCCCCCACTCGCCCGTGTCCTTCTCCACCTGGTAGACCAGGGAGTCGAGCTGGTTGCGGGCCTCCACCTTGGCCCGCTTCTCCTCGTCGTCCTTGGCGTGGCTCTGCGCCTCGTTCACCATGCGGTTGATCTCCGCGTCGGAGAGGCCGCTGGAGGCCTCGATGCGGATCTTCTGCTCCTTGCCCGTGGCCCGGTCCTTGGCCGACACGTGCAGGATCCCGTTGGCGTCGATGTCGAAGGTGACCTCGACCTGCGGCATGCCCCGGGGTGCCGGCGGGATCCCGGTGAGCTGGAACTTGCCGATGGTCTTGTTGTCCATGGCCATCTTCCGCTCGCCCTGGAGCACGTGGATCTCCACGGTGGTCTGGGCGTCCTCCGCCGTGGAGAACACCTCCGCCTTCTTGGTGGGGATCGTGGTGTTGCGCGAGATGAGCGTGGTCATGACGCCGCCCAGCGTCTCGATGCCCAGCGACAGGGGCGTCACGTCCAGGAGGACCACGTCGGTGACGTCGCCGGAGAGCACGCCGCCCTGGATGGCGGCTCCCACGCCCACCACCTCGTCGGGATTCACGCCCTTGTGCGGGTCCTTGCCGAAGAACTCCTTCACGATCTCCTGGACCTTCGGGATCCGCGTGGAGCCGCCCACCAGGATGACCTCGTCGATCTCGGACGGCTTGAGGCCTGCGTCCGCCAGCGCCTTCTCCATGGGGGGGAGCGTGCGCTTGACGAGGTCGTCCACGAGCTGCTCGAACTTGGCCCGGGTCAGGCTGTAGCTCAGGTGCTTGGGCCCGTCCTGGGTGGCCGTGATGAAGGGCAGATTGATGTCCGAGCTCAGCGTGGACGACAGCTCCATCTTGGCCTTCTCCGCCGCCTCCTTCAGGCGCTGGAGGGCCATGGCGTCCTTGGACAGGTCGATGCCCTGGTCCTTCTTGAACTCGTCCACCAGCCAGTTGATCACGCGTTGGTCGAAGTCGTCCCCGCCCAGGTGCGTGTCGCCGTTGGTGGACTTCACCTCGAAGACGCCGTCTCCCAATTCCAGGATGGAGATGTCGAAGGTGCCGCCGCCCAGGTCGTACACGGCGATCTTCTCGTTCTTGCCCGACTTGTCCAGACCGTAGGCCAGGGCTGCGGCCGTCGGCTCGTTGACGATGCGCAGCACCTCCAGCCCCGCGATCCTCCCCGCGTCCTTGGTGGCCTGGCGCTGGGCGTCGTTGAAGTACGCCGGCACCGTGATCACGGCCTTGCTCACCTTCTGGCCCAGGTAGTCCTCCGCCGTCTGGCGCATCTTCTGGAGGATGATG
>JBFYZE010000350.1:0-3338 GCA_041309665.1 Gemmatimonadales bacterium
GCGTCCCGGTGCGGGCGGTGCCGCCGGCACCCCCCGCCGCTTCGAGCTCCTGGAGCTGGCCACGGGAGAGAAGTGGACGGCCCCCAACGCACGCGCCTTCAAGTTCGCCAAGGGCTCCAGGCACCTGGCGGTGCACCTGAACAAGTCGGCCCGCACCGACACCACCCACGCGGGCACGGACCTGCTCCTTCGGGAGCTCTCCACCGGGACCGTGCGCAACGTGGGCAACGTGGCCCAATACGACTTCGACGACGCGGGCGCCCTCCTGGCCTACCTCGTGGACGCCGCCGACGACCTGGGCAACGGCGTCTACCTGGTGGAGCTGGCCAGCGGGATCACCCGGGCGCTCGACGCCGGGCCCGCCGACTTCGACGCGCTGGCCTGGAGCGACGAGGGGACCAACCTGGCCGCGCTCCGGGGCGCGAAGCCCGACTCCATGAAGCAGAAGGCCAACGTGCTCCTGGCCTGGACGGGGCTGGGCGGCAAGGGAGCGCGCGCCACCGTCTTCGATCCCTCCAAGGCCGCGGACTTCCCGGCCGGCTACGTGCTGAGCGAGTTCACGACGCCCCGGTGGAGCAAGGACGGCGCGCGCGTCCTGGTGGGGATCAAGGAACAGGAGAAGGAGCTCCCGAAGAGCGACGAGGAGCAGGCCAACGTGGACGTGTGGCACTGGAAGGACGCGGACGTGCAGTCCGTCCAGATCGTCCGCCTGCAGCAGCTCCTGCGCCAGACGCTTGCCGCGGCCGTCCAGGTGCCCTCGGGCCGCTTCGTCCAGCTCGCCGACAGCGCCATGACCACCGTCCAGACGGCCCCGGACGGCACCTGGGGCGTGGGGCGCGACGACGTCGCGTACCGCGGGGAGGTGGCGTGGGGCGGGAGCCACGCCGACTACTGGCGGGTGGACGCCGCCACCGGGGAGCGCTCCCTCATCGCCGAGAAGCTGTGGCGCACCATGGGCACGTCGCCGGACGGCCGGTGGTTCCTCTACCTGAAGGAGGGCCACATCCAGGCCTACGACGCCCGCGCCGGGAAGAGCACGCAGGTGGACGGGGGGTTGGACTTCGTGAACACCGACGACGACCACGACTACGAGCGCCCCATCTGGGGGCTGGCCGGGTGGGCACGGGACGGCCGCTCGGTGCTGGTCTACGACAAGTTCGACGTGTGGCAGCTCCCGCTGCAGGAGGGTGGCAAGCCCGTGAACCTCACCCAGGGCACGGGCGCCGCCCAGCAGGTGCAGCTCCGGGTCGTGCGCCTCGACCTCCCCGGCGGCGGCCGTTCCGGAGGGCGCGGCGGGTTCGGCGGCGGCGCGCCCGCGGTCGAGGACCAAGGCATCGACCTCACCAGGCCGCTCACGCTCTCGGCGTACGGGCCGTGGGACAAGAAGTCGGGGTACTGGACGCTGGAGCCGGGCAAGGCGCCGCGGCCGCTCCTGTACGAGGACCAGGCCATCGGCCAGGCCACCAAGGCCGAGAAGGCCGAGCGGGTGATCTTCACCAGGCAGACGTTCCGTGAGTTCCCCGACTGGTGGACGAGCACCACCTCGTTCGCGTCGCCCCGCAAGGTCACCGACGCCAACCCCTTCCTCTCCGAGTATGCGTGGGGCGGCAAGGCGCTCATCGACTTCACCAACGGCAAGGGGCAGCGCCTGCAGGGCACGCTCACGCTCCCCGCGGGCTACGAGCCCGGGAAGAGGTACCCGATGATCGTGTACTTCTACGAGATCGTGTCCAACACCCACCACCAGTTCTCCACGCCGGCGTTCGACGACCGTCCGCAGATGTCCACGTACGCCAGCAACGGCTACCTGGTGCTCCAGCCCGACGTGGTCTACGAGATCGGCAAGCCCGGCACGTCGGCGCTGGACTGCGTGACCAGCGCGGTGAGGAAGGTCATCGAGCTGGGCTACGCCGACCCGGCGCGCATCGGGCTCCAGGGGCACTCCTGGGGCGGGTACCAGTCGTCGTTCATCCTCACCCAGACCGACATGTTCGCCGCCGTCGTCACCGGCGCTCCGCCCACGAACCTCATCAGCTTCCACGGCGAGACGTACCCGGGCACCGGCACCCTGCAGCAGGGGATCACCGAGGTGGGCCAGGTGCGCATGGGGCGCGACGTGACGCCCTGGACGGCGAAGGAGCTGTACGAGGAGCAGTCGGCCATCTACCACGTGCCCGACATCACCACGCCGTTCATGATCCTCCACGGCACCGTGGACAACGCGGTGGACTGGCACCAGGGCCTGGAGCTGTACGCCGCGGCGCGGCGCAACGGCAAGCAGGTCATCTTCCTGTCGTACCCCGGGGAGCCGCACCACCTGTCGAAGAAACCCAACCAGATCGACTTCCAGCTCCGCATGAAGCAGTTCTTCGATCACTGGCTGAAGGACGGCCCGGAGATGGACTGGATGGAGAACGGCGTGCCGCAGGTGCGGAAGGGAGCGCCGATCCGGTAGCGCGGCGCACACGGACCGCCGCCCCCGGGAAGGAGCGCATTGCCGCTCCCGGGGGCGGCGCGCAAGTTGGGTGCAGTTCGGGATCCGTCCCCCGGCCTGGAGGCCCCATGCGCTGCACCCGCCGTTGCCTGTCCGTGCTCGCGGCCCTCGCCCTGACCTCGGCCCTCACGGCCTGCGCCTCCAGCTCCGGGGGTGGTGGGTCGAGCCGAGGTCGTGACGCGCCCATCTCGGCGGAGGAACTGGAGAAGTGGTCCAACGAGGACCTCTTCACCGTCATCCAGAGGGTCCGCCCTACGTGGCTCCAGTCGCGCGCGATCCACACCGGGATCGGCCGCCAGGAGATCTCCGTCGTCCTGGATGGGGTGGTCCAGCAGTCGGGCCTGGACCTGCTCCGGGGCTTCCTGGCCGACGCGGCGCGGGAAGTGAGCTACATGAACGCCCGTGATGCCACCACCCTGTACGGGACCGGCATGTCCGCCGGCGCCATCGTCGTCCTGACCAAGCGCTGAGGCGGGCGGAGCGCCGTAGGGCGGCCCCTATGCCCGCTCCGCCCTGAACGCCTCGTGGAACGCGACCGTCCCCTGCGGCATGGGCCCGTCCATCGCCTGGGCGAAGAACGCCTCGGGCGGCACCCCTTCGTGCCCGAGCTCCGGCGGGTGCACGAACCCGAAGCGGCCGTAGTAGTCGGGGTGCCCCACGAGGCAGCACCCGGCGGCCTTCACGGCCCGGAGGCGTGACAGCCCCTCCCGGATGAGGGCCGACCCGATGCCGTGCCCCTGACGGGTGGGGAG
Organism: Gemmatimonadales bacterium; assembly: GCA_041309665.1. Taxonomy (GTDB): domain Bacteria; phylum Gemmatimonadota; class Gemmatimonadetes; order Longimicrobiales; family Gaopeijiaceae; genus SZUA-318. The sequence continues at coordinate 3,247 of JBFYZE010000350.1, forward strand.
CACGGACACGGGCCCGAGCCCGTACCAGCTCCGGGTGCCGTCGGAGAGCGTCCCGGGGGAGAACGCGATGTGCCCCACGACGCGCCCCTCGG
>JBFYZE010000351.1:0-4568 GCA_041309665.1 Gemmatimonadales bacterium
GAGCGGGACAGGACCATGCCGGCGACGTTGATGCACGCCATCGCCAGAATCAGCCCCACGAGGAGCAGGACCGCCGACAGGAACGCGGTGACGCCCACGCGAGCCCCCGGGGGCACCGTGCCCCACCGATCCACCCGGATCCGGTAGCCCTCCCGCGGGGCGCCCGTCTCGGCCAGCAGCATCGCCGAAACGAGCGCCGTCAGCTCTGCCGAAGCTTGTCGCGGCGAAACGCCATCGCGGAGGCGCCCCAGCGCCTGCACACCGGAGGCGGTAATCTTCGAGAGCGAGGCATCCGTGCTCAGGCCCGGGATGGCCAGGCCCAGCGGCACGAACACGTCCACGGGCACCAGGGTGTGCCCCCGGAACCCGCCTTCCGCCACGCCGATGACGGTGAGGGGCACGCCGTTGACGATCAGCGTGGCGCCGGGGATCGCCTGATCCGCGAGGCGCGCCACGCGGAGGTGCTCGCTGATGACGGCGACCGGCCGCACCGAGGGGTATGTCGCCTCCTCCGGTGAGAAGAGGCGGCCGCGGGACACCCCGACCCGGAGGACGTCGAAGTAGTTGCCGGTCACCGCGAGGCCCACCCGGACCTCGGGACGCTCGGCGCCGCCCACGGAGAGCGGGGACCAGTCCAGCGCCGCGACGGACTCCACCAGGGCGCTCTCCCGCCCCATGGCCCGCGCCAGCGGATAGGAAACGTCCCCGAGCTCGCCATTCACGTCCCGGGCGATCTCCACGACGCCGTCGGTGTCCGACAGGCCGGGGATGGGCTTGAAGAGGACCCCGTTGACGGCCGAGAAGATCGCCGTGTTCGCGCCGATCGCGACGGCCAGCGTGGCCAGCGCCACGAGCGTGAAGCCTGGCCGGCGCGCGAACGTGCGCGCTGCGAAGCGCAGGTCCAGGAACAGCGCGTCGAGCACGAGCGCGTGCCCGCGGCGGTCGGAGTCGGCAGGCCGGTGCCCCGAGCGCGCCCGCAGCGCCAGCACGGGAGCGAGGGAGGTGATCACCTGAGACCAGTACCAACGGCGGGCCTTCCCTGCCCCGTCGCGTGCGGCGCGCGCCGTGAACTCCTCGTGGAGATCGTCGAGCAGGTAGTCGCGCTCGGCCGGAGGCGCGGCGAGCGCCATGAGCGCGCGGGCCAGGCGTGGGGGTCTCACAGCTCCCCCGGGTTCAGGAGGACGCCGTCCATCATGCGCACCAGCATGGAAGCGGAAGCGCTCAGCGCCTCCCGGCCAGCGTCCGTGAGGCGGTAGAGCTTGCGGGAGCGCCCACCTCGGACCGGGATCGGATCGGAGAGCCCGTGCACCAGCAGCCCGCCCTCCTCCAGCCTGCCGAGGGCCGCGTACACCGCGCCGATGGAGACGGCACGACCCGCGCGCTCCTCGATCTCGCGGCGGATCGCAGCCCCGTAGGCGTCCTCCCCCCGCCGCACGACGGCAAGCATCACGAACAGCTCGAACTCAGCCAGGTGCTTCGTGTGAGGTTCCATATGTATCTCTACGAAATAGATATGGTGGGGTTTCGCAGGTCGCCCCGGGTGGCGACCGATTGGTCATATTTCTTTGACATCATGTACGATTTATCTTACATTCATCCCAGAGACCCTATCCGGAGGAACGAAGATGACCGTGTTGCTGTGGGCGATCCTGGCGCTGGCGGTGGGGCTGGCTGCCATAGCGGTGAGATCCCGGCTGGCCATGCCCTCCCGGCCACCCCTCCCCCCGGACGTGGAGCTCCCCACCACGCCGCTCCAGCGAACCTCGCGTTGGACGCTGGCCGTGGGCCTGGTGCTGGCGGCGGCAGCCGCCGGCGTCGTGCTCTGGTTCGGCCCCGAGACCACCTTCGACGACGACCAGGTGCGGCTGGCCTTCACCCTCCTCCTCCTGGCCGTCGTGGTCGTGCTGGGTGGAGCGCACATGTTCATCAAGAGGGCGGCCGACCGGAACTCGAGCCTGATGGACGAGCGCGACCGTGCGATCCTGGAGCGGGCCCCGGCCATCCAGGGCTCGGGAACGATCCTGACGCTCGCGGTCTGGGTGATCGGCCTGACGGAGCGGTTCCACGCGCCCGGGTCGGTCCCGCTGTCCCACCTGATGCTGCTGTTCTGGTCCTGCCTGGTCGTCAACCTCCTCGCGCTTCCCGTCGGGATCCTCATGGGATACCGGAGGTCGTGACATGCCCAAAGCCGAGATCCACAACCAGATCCGCAAGCTGCGCTTCGAAGCCGGAGAGATGACGCAGCAGGAGTTGGCCGACCGGGTGGGGTGCACCCGCCAGACCATCATCCTCCTGGAGCAGGAGCGCTACGTGCCGTCCCTGGCCCTGGCCATGAAGATCGCCCGGGTCTTCGGGACCACCGTGAACCAGGTCTTCGAGCTGGAGGAAGGTGCATGAGCGCGTCCCCTGCCCGCGTCCGCGCGGCGTTGCTCGCCCTCGCCGCCGTCGGGCTCCCGGCCGCAGGGCCGGCACGAGCCCAGGAGGTGGAGCGGTACATGATGGTGGCCACGCGGGGTGCGGACACCCTGTCGGTGGAGCGGGTGACCAGGTCGGCTGCCGCGCTCCGGGCCGACATCCTCGTCCCGGGACGGGCCCGTCTTGCCGCCGTGGCCACCCTCGCTCCGGAAGGGTGCGTGACGGGCGCGACCGTGGACGCCTTCCCCTGGGGCTCGGCGGAGGGCTCCACGCCCGTGCAGCACGTGGCCGTGCGCGTGGACGGAGACTCGCTCCGCGTCGAGGTGCGAGCCCGAGACGTGGCGCAGCAGGCCGCGCGTCACGCCCCGGGGGTGCGCTTCGTGATGGCGGGGGACTCCTGGGCGGCGTCGGCCCAGGTGGTGGAGTGCGCCCTGGCCGCCGGGGACTCGGCGAGCCTCCACGTGGCGTCCTTCCCGGGGCTTCGCATCGAGGACATGGTCGTCGTGCGCCGGGACCGGCAGGTCACGGTGGCCGGCAAGGACACCTCGTTCATCACCCTCGGAGAGGACGGGCGAGCGGATCGCATCGAGATAGGCGGCTCGGGGATCGTCATCCGACGCGCGGCGTTCGCGGCGGCGGGTCCTGCGGCCGCGACGGCGGATTACGCCCCGCCGCCCGGAGCCGGCTACCGGGCAGTGGGCGTCTCCATTCCGGTGCGCGAGGGCGTCACGCTGGCAGGCACGCTCACCCTGCCGCCCGACGCAGGCCTCCCCGCCCCCGCCGTGGTGCTCGTGAGCGGCGGCGGCGCGCAGGACCGGGACTGCTACGCCGCGGTGGGCGGCGGCTGGCGCCCCTTCCGGGAGCTGGCCCACGCGCTGACTTCCCGCGGCGTCGCGGTGCTGCGCTTCGACGACCGCGGGGTGGGGGCGTCCACCGGCGACTTCGGCTCGAGCACCGAGCGGGAAGGACTCGAGGACGTCACCGCGGTGCTCGCCTTCCTCCGGGCACGCGGCGACATCGCTGGAGACCGCATCGCCCTGCTCGGCCACTCCGAGGGCGCCCGCGTCGCGATGTGGGCGGCCGCCGAGGACGGCGCCCTGGCGGGGCTTGTGCTCATGGCCGGCGCCGCGGATCCGCGGGGCGCGGCGCTGGCGCAGGCGCGTTGGCAGGTCGAACACACACCCGGGGTCCCGCCGTCCGCCCGCGACTCCATCCTGGACCGGGTGGAACGGCAGTTGGACAGCCTGGCCGTCGCGGGCAGCCGCGAGGTGTACCGCTGGGACGCTCCGGCCCTGGCGCAGCGTATCCGCGCACCGGTAGCGGCTTTCCAGGGAGGCTCTGACAAGCAGGTGCCGCCGGAGCAGGCCGACGCCCTGGGGGCGCTCTTCCGTGCCGCCGGAAACACCGACGTGACCGTCCGCGTCTTCCCGGACGTCAACCACCTGTTCGTGCCGGACCCGTCCGGGGACTTCCTGCGCTACGGCCGCCTGCCGAGCGGCGCCCTGGAGCCGTCGGTCCTGGAAGCCGTTGAGGCGTGGGTCACCGCCAGGCTCGGGGGCGGACCCGCATCGCCCATGGGCCGAGAACCCCTTCACTGATGCGCGCCGGGTTCAGATGTACTCTGTACAACAAAGTACTTGACGACGCCCCGCCGCTTCCACATCGTTGAAGTGCCCCACCCGTTCCACCGACCGCCGACCCGCCATGCACGAGCTCACCGAGTTCCTCTTCCCCGCCCCCGCGGCGCGCCGCACCGGAGCCATCTGGTCCTGGTGGGAGCGCCGGAGGCTGGCGTACAACGTCTGGGTGGGGGCCGCCGGCTCCTTCTCCGTGGTCGCGTGCACCGCGCTCGCCCTGATCCCGCCCCGGCCCATGGGACCCATCCACTTCGAGCTGATCTGGGTGCCCATCGCGATCTTCGGCGTGCTGGCCAACGTGTTCTACACGTCCGGCGCGATGGTGGAGACGCTGGCGGACAAGCTGTGGGGTCGCCAGCTCCTCCCCGTGGGGCCCTCCCTCTACCGCATGGGCCTCACCTTCTCGGTGGGGCTTGCGCTCTTCCCCACGCTCCTCATGATCATCGGCTGGATCCTGCGCGTGCTGGGCGTGGTCGGCTGAACCACGCCCCGCCGGGCGACACCTCGGAGGCCGAC
>JBFYZE010000352.1:0-8592 GCA_041309665.1 Gemmatimonadales bacterium
AACCATCCCGTGCTGGTGGACCGGTTCCTGGAGGACGCCTTCGAGGCCGACGTGGACTGCCTCGCGGACGGGACCGACGTGGTGGTGGGCGGCATCATGCAGCACATCGAGGACGCCGGCGTGCACTCCGGTGACTCGGCGTGCGTGCTCCCTCCCTACCTGCTCACGCCGCTGGCGCTCGAGGAGATGCGGGAGCTCACGCGGAAGTTCGCGCTGGAGCTGGGCGTGGTCGGGCTCATGAACGTCCAATACGCCATCAAGGACGGGGTGGTGTACGTACTGGAGGTGAACCCGCGGGCGTCGCGCACCGTGCCCTTCGTGAGCAAAGCCACCGGCGTGCCCCTGGCGCGCCTGGCGGCCCGGGTCATGGCAGGGGAGCGGATCGCGGACCTGAAGATCCCCGCCGAGCTCCCCATCCCCGGGGTGGCCGTGAAGGAGGCGGCCTTCCCCTTCAACCGCTTCGACGTGGACGTGATCCTGGGGCCCGAGATGCGCTCCACGGGTGAGGTCATGGGCTTCGACGACTCCTTCGGCATGGCGTTCGCCAAGGCCCAGGTGTCGGCGGGAAACGTCCTCCCCGAGGAGCCCGGCGATCTCATCGTTACCGTGAACGACCGGGACAAGGCCACCGTCACCCCCATCCTGCGCCGCTTCGCCGACCTGGGCTTCAGGATCCTGGCCACCAGGGGGACGCAGGAGTACCTGAAGCGCCTGGGCGTCCCGGCGGAGCGCATCCACAAGGTGCACGAGGGCCGGCCGAACATCGTGGACCGCATCGTGAGCGGCGGCGTCCGGCTGCTCATCAACACGCCGCTCGGCAAGGAGTCGCAGTACGACGACTATGCGATCCGCCGCGCGGCCATCATGTACAAGACGCCGTACCTCACCACCATGTCCGCCACCTCGGCGGCGTGCGACGCGCTCATCGCCATGAAGAACCGCGCCCACTCGGTGCGGTCCCTGCAGGAGCGCATCGCGTCGGTGGCGGGGCGCGGCGACTGAGGCCCGACCCGTGAACGTGCCCCTCCCCGTCGGCTTCTACATGCACCCGGCCTCGCCGCTCCACGACACCGGGTGGGGCCACCCGGAGCACCAGGGACGTCTGCGGGCGCTGGCTTCGGCGGTGGGGAAGGACATGGTGGCGCTTCACGGCCGGGTGGAGCAGCGCGAGGCGCCCGAGGGCGCGGTGGAGGACGTGCTCCTGGTTCACCCGGCGGGCTATGTGAACGTCATCCGCGAGGCGTGCGACGCCGCGGATGCCCAGCAGAAGATCTTCTCCATCGACAACGACACCAAGGTGTCCCCGGCGACGTGGGAGGCGGCCCTGGGGAGCGTGGGCGGCGCCGTGGCCGCGTCCCGGGCCGTAGCCGACGGGATGCTGTCCTCGGCGTTCGTGGCCACCCGCCCGCCCGGCCACCACGCCACCCCCACCCGGGCCATGGGCTTCTGCTTGTTCAACAACGTGGCGGTGGCGGCGCGGTGGCTCCAGGCGACGGGGCGAGCCGACCGGGTCCTCATCATCGACTGGGACGTGCACCACGGGAACGGGACGCAGGACATGTTCTACGAGGACCCCACGGTGTTCTACCTCTCGCTCCACCAGTCGCCCCACTTCCCCGGCACGGGAGACGCCCGCGACATGGGCGGCGGAGCCGGGCGGGGGACCACGCTGAACGTCCAACTCGCCGCGCTCACGCCCCGGGAGACCTACCGCGAGCGGTTCACCGAGGCGCTGGGCCGCTCGGTGCAGGAGTGCCGCCCCGACTTCATCCTCGTCTCGTCGGGCTTCGACGCGCTCTCGGGCGATCCCCTGGGCGACCAGCTCCTGGAGCCGCGGGACTTCCACGAGATGACCCGCGAGGTCCTGGACCTGGCCGCGCAGACGTGCGGAGGGCGGGTGGTGTCCGTCCTGGAGGGAGGCTACGACCCGACCCGCCTGGGTGAGGCCGCGGTGCAGATGGTGCGGGCACTGGCGGGGATCGAGCCTATCTGAACTCCCGCCAGATCTCCTGGCGCACCATGTCCCGCATCCCCGCGGAGCTGGGTTGGGAGCCGGGTGTGGGGTAGAGACGGCGGCCCGCGGCGTCCAGGCCCGCGGAGAACGCGTCCAGGGCGGCCCAGCTGGACAGCTTGAACACCCTCATGTAGGTCCAGTCGGCGCTGGCGGCGCCGGTCTGGATCGCCGGCGTGAAGGTGGTCACCGTCTCGAACACACCGGCCTTCTGCGCTTCCGCGTCGATCTTCTCCGCCACGTCCCGGACGTAGGCGGCGTACGCGGCCTCCTGGCCGGGCCGCACCTTCCAATAATAGACCATGTAGACGGGCTCGGGCGCGACCTGCGGCGTCCCGGGTGTCGAGGCGGCCGTGGCCAGGGGAAGGAGGAGCGCGAGGGAGCGGAGAGCGGAACGGGGTGACATCTTCCGGGTTCCTCGGGTGGAGGTCGGGTGGGCAAGCACGGGCGACAATGTGAGGCTCCATCCCCCTCGGGGAAACCACGGACTTCCGGCGCGGGGCTTCCCCCACGCCGTCCACCCCCCTCAAGCGTTACTTTTCCTGCATGAACGCGAGACACTTCCTTCTGCTCCTGGTCCTCGCCGCCGCCCCCGCGGCGGCACAGACGCCTCCGGCGTCGGGCGAGGCGATGACCATCCACCCGGAGGCCAAGGCCGCCATCGACGGGCTCTGGTCCCCGTACTGTCCGGGGATGATGCTGGCGGTGTGCACCTCTCCCGGGGGCGCCATGCTGCGCGACTCGGCGCAGAGCTGGGCCTCCCAGGGGCTCTCCTCCGACTCCATCATCGGGCGCTTCATCGCCGAATACGGGGAGGAGTACCGCGCCGAGCCCCTCGCCGCGGGGACCGGGCTCATGGCCTGGGTGATCCCACCGCTGATCCTCCTGGCCGGGCTGGGTGCGGTGACGACCGTCCTGGCCCGCCGCCGGCGCTCGGCCCCGGTCCGGGCAGCCGCCGGGGCGGCCCTCGCTGGCCCCGCCGTTCCCGCCGAGGACGAAGCGCGCCTCAGGGCGGCGATGAAGCAGCTGGACGAGGAGGAGGAGCCGGTCTTCTGAGGCGGGCCGGGTAGGGAGGCGTCGGCCGCCGCGTTGCCGCGCGGCCCCCGCGCCCTACCTTATCCCCCATGCCGTCCCCCACCGCCCGGTCCTCGGGGAGCCAGTCCGTGGCCCCCTCCATGCTGGACATGGTCCGGTTGAGCCCTCGCCGGCTCTTCCCTCCAGGGGGCGTGGACCTCTACCGGCAGATCGCCCTCCTCTCGGAGATGGCGGAGGGTGACGAGGTCCTGGACGTGGCCGCCGGCACCGGCGCGCCGCTGGAGTACTTCGTCCGGGAGCACGGCGTGCACGGCTCGGGGGTGGAGGCCGATCCCCGGCTCGTGGAGGCCGCCGACGCCCGGGCCCGGGCCGAGGGGGTGGCGGCGAGGATCCAGTTCCAGACGGCCCCCTTCGACGCCCTCCCATACCGCGACCAGATCTTCGACGTCGTCGTGGGGGAGCTGGGCTTCGCCGCCCACTGCGACGCGGCCGACGCCATCGGGGAGATGGTTCGGGTGGCCAAACCCGGCGGGAGGATCGTCCTCGTCCGCCTGGTCTGGAAGGCGCCCGTGGACGCCGCTCGCCAGGAGCGCATCACCCGCCAGTTGGGAGCCCGCCCCCTCATGCTCGTGGAGTGGAAGCGCATGCTGCGGGACGCCGGGGTCACCGGGGTCCACATCGAGGACTGGTCCGAGGAGGAGACGTCCTTCCGGCCCCGGGTGGACAAGCCCTTCCCGGACTTCAGCGAGGTCTTCAGCGTGTGGGAGAAGCTCGTCGTCCTGCGCCGGGCCTGGGCTCGCTGGGGATTCCGGGGGGTGCGCTGGCTCCTGGAGCGGGAGTGGGAGATCCACCGACTCCTCACCCACGAGCGGATCCTGGGGCTGGTCCTCCTCGTCGGCCGGCGCACCCCCGCCGAGGAGGGGCAGCACGACGCCCCGGGCGGGTCGGAGTCGCCCGGGGAGACGCCGGCGGAGGCGCAGGTCGCGACGACGGGCCCACCCGGGGTCCGCCGGGGTGGCAGGAGGGGTGACGCCGGGGAAGAGGACGCGGGCACCGCCGGCCTCCCTCTTTTCGGCGCCGAGGCGGAGAAGGGCGAGGACTAGCGGGCCGACGCGGCCCGTCCCACCGATCCACGAACGCGAGGGAAGCACCGTGAGAGAGTCCATCCTGTGCACCGAAGAGGGGATCCGACAGGTCCAGCAGGCCCTGCGCGAGCAGGAGCTGGACGGATGGCTCCTCTACGAGTTCCGGGGCGCCAACCCCATCGCCAAGTCCATCCTTGGCGTGGGCAAGACCACCCGGCGCGCCTTCTTCCTCATCCCGGCGGAGGGCGAGCCGCGGGCGCTCCTGCACGCCATCGAGGGCTCGTCGTGGCGCCACTGGCCCTGGGCCAGGAGCACGTACTCCGGCTGGCGGCAGATGGAGGAGGCCCTGGGCGAGATGCTGCGCGGCCGGGGGCGGCTGGCCATGGAGGTATCCCCGGGCGCTGCCGTTCCCACGCTGGACTACGTCCCCGCCGGGCTGGCGGAGGTGCTCCTTCGCAGCGGGATCGAAGCCGCGTCCTCGGGGAACCTGGTGTCGCGCTTCTACTCGGTGTGGACCGACGCTCAGCTCGCCGACCACGTGGAGGCATCGGAGATCCTCCCCCGCGTCGCCATGGAGGCGTTCCGGAAGGCGGCGTCGGCCATCGGGGACGGGAAGCCCACCACCGAGGGCGCCCTGTCGGACTGGATCCGGAGCGAGTTCAGGCGGCACGGGCTCACGGACAACATGGAGTGCATCGTGGCCGTGGGCCGCACCGCGTCCGACCCCCACTACGCTCCCGAGGGCGCAGGCGAGACCATCGGCCGGGGGGACCTCCTCCTCATCGACCTGTGGGCCGGCAAGCCCGGGTCGGTCCCCGCGGATCAGACCTGGATGGGGATGATGGGCTCGGAGGTGGACGCCCGCACCCGGGAGATCTGGGAGGCGGTGCGCGACGCCCGCGACGCGGCGCTGACGTTCCTGAAGGAGCGCTTCGACGCGGGCCAGGAGGTGCGCGGCTACGAGGTGGACGACGTGTCCCGGGGCGTCATCGACGAGCGCGGGTACGGTGCGTACTTCGTGCACCGCACCGGGCACTCCATCGACACGGTGCTGCACGGGAGCGGCCCGAACCTGGATAACCTTGAGACCCGCGACGACCGGCTCCTCATCCCCGGGGTGGGATTCTCCGTGGAGCCGGGGATCTACCTCCCGGGCGACATCGGCGTCCGCAGCGAGGTCAACGTCTACTGGAGCGCCGAGGGGCCGGTGGTGACCCCCACCGAGATCCAGCGGGAGATCTTCTTCTTCCTCGACGGTTGAGCGCCGCCGTCCGGGGAGCGACGTCGCCGCCCCCGGGCGCCGGGGAGGGTCCCGGCGCCCGGGTGGAGGTGGCGCTCCCGCTCCCCATCTACCGCACCTTCACGTACCGGGTGGACGGGGCGCCCCCGCCCGAGGGAGCGCGGGTCCTGGTCCCGTTCCGGGGCGAGAGGCGCATCGGCTGGGTGGTGGGGCCCGGCGAGGCAGGCGCGATCCGCGGGCTCAAGGCCGTGCTGCGGGTGCTGGACGCCGACCCCACGGTGGCCCCCGACATCCTCGCGCTGTGCCGGTGGATGGCCGACTACTACGTCACGCCTCTGGGGATCGCCCTGCGCTCCGCTCTTCCCGCCGTGCTCGGCGACGCGTCCAGGAGCGCCGCGCTGCCGGTGAAGCGGCGGCGCGTGGTCCGCCTCACGCGGGAGCTGGGGACGCTGGCCGAGCGCGAGGAGCTCTTCGGCCGCGCCGGACGCCAGCGGGAGGCGTACGAGGCGGTGGAGGCCGCCGGAGGCGTCCAGGAGCTGGCGCACCTGGTGGACGAGCTCCGCTTCAGCCGCGGCGTCGTGTCCCAGCTGGAGAGCAAGGGGCTGGTGGAGGTGGTGGACCAGGAGATGCTGCGGGATCCCTACGCCGACGCCCCCGCTCCTCCGCCTCCCGACCACGTGCTCACGCCGGAGCAGCGCGCGGCGCTGGACTCCCTCGTCGGGGCGCTGGACGAGCGGGAACCGGCGCCCTTCCTCCTCCAGGGCGTCACCGGTTCGGGGAAGACGCTCGTCTACGTGGAGCTCCTCCGCGCGGCGCTGGCCCGGGGCCGCACGGCCATCGTCCTCGTGCCCGAGATCTCCCTCACGCCCCAGACCGTGTCCCGGTTCCGCTCCCACTTCGGCGACCAGGTGGCGGTGCTCCACTCGGGGCTCTCCGACGGGGAGCGCTACGACGCCTGGCGGCAGCTCCACTCCGGTCAGCGGCGCATCGCCGTGGGGGCGCGCTCCGCCCTCTTCGCCCCCCTGCAGAATCTGGGGGCCCTGGTGGTGGACGAGGAGCACGACGGGAGCTACAAGCAGTCCGAGGCCCCCCGCTACCAGGCCCGCGACCTGGCCGTGATCCGTGCCCGTGCCCACGGAGCGGTGTGCGTGCTGGGGAGCGCGACCCCGTCCCTGGAGAGCTGGCAGAACGCGCGCACCGGAAAGTTCCGCAGGCTCCTCCTCCCCCACCGGGTGGGCGGCGCCCGCCTCCCGGAGGTGCACGTACTGGACCTGCGCGTGGGACGAAAGCAGCGCGAGGAGGGCGGCGGGCGCGAGGACGCCGGCCGCGGCGGGAGCGTGCTCTCCGCGGAGCTGGTGGCGGCGGTGGACGAACGGCTACGGCGGCGGGAGCAGGTCATCCTCCTCCTGAATCGGCGCGGATATGCTGCGTTCGTCCAGTGCCGGGAATGCGGAGAGGTGGAGCAGTGCGAGAACTGCTCCGTGTCCCTCACCTTCCACCGCACCACGCGCCGGATGGTCTGCCATCACTGCCGCTACGAGGAGCCCGAGCCCAAGCGCTGCACCCGGTGCGGGTCGCAGGACCTGTCGTTCCGGGGCCTCGGCACCGAGCAGGTGGAGCGCATCGCCGCCGAGGCCTTCCCCGAGGCGCGCCTGGCGCGCATGGACGTGGACACGACCTCGGGAAAGTGGTCGCACCAGGAGATCCTCGGCCGCGTGGAGCGGGGCGAGGTGGACATCCTCCTGGGCACCCAGATGATCGCCAAGGGGCTCGACTTCCCCAGGGTGACGCTGGTGGGGGTGGTGAACGCCGACGTGGGGATGCACCTCCCCGACTTCCGCGCCAGCGAGCGCACCTTCCAGCTCCTCTCCCAGGTGGCGGGGCGGGCGGGGCGGGGCACGCTGGGCGGAGAGGTCATCATCCAGACGTCGCTCCCCGAGCACTACGCCATCCGCGCCGCCGTGACCCACGACTTCGAAGCGTTTGCAGAGCGCGAGCTCGCCGAGCGGGTGCGCCCGCGCTATCCGCCCCACGTGCGCCTCGTGAACGTGGTGCTCTCCAGCCCGGACCAGGCCGTGGCGGCGGGGAGTGCCGAGGCGGGGGTGGCGTGGCTCGGGCCGCGCCTCGCCCGCTCGGCGCGGCGGGGTGGGGAAGGGGTGGAGCTGGTGGGTCCGGCTCCCGCCCCCATCGAGAGGCTCCACGGGCGCTGGAGCTGGCACTTCCTCATGCGGAGCCGCTCGCCCCTCACCCTGGGCGAGGCCGCGCGCTGGCTCGCCGAGGAGCACACGCTCCCCGCGGGCGACGTGCGCCTGGCGTTGGACCGGGACCCGGTGGCGCTGCTGTGACGCCGGCTCCCCCCTCCCCCGGAGGATTGCCCACCCTCGCGCTGTCGGTGTATGTTCGGCCAACGTGGTCCCGCGCAACACCACCGTAGGGATCAGGAGGTCGTGCACCCTTGGGCTGCCTGGCGCTGAACGCCTCGTACGAGCCGCTCACCATCGTTCCGCCGAAGCGGGCGGTGCGGCTCGTGCTGGACGGCAAGGCGGAGGTACTGGAGGTGGACGGAAGCAGACGCTTCCGGTCCGCGAGACGGGTGCTGCCCTGTCCCTCCGTGATCCGCCTGGTGCGCTACGTGCACGTTCCCTTCCGCTTCCGCCGCCAGGTCACCAACACCTTCCTGTTCGCGCGGGACGACTACTCCTGCCAGTACTGCGGGAAGCACTCGAACGAGCTCCGGGGGCGGCAGTTCCTCACCCGCGACCACATCCTGCCGACGTCCCGGGGAGGCCTCAACCGCTGGGACAACGTGGTCACGAGCTGCTCCCCGTGCAACAACCGGAAGGGGAACCGCACGCCGAAGGAGGCGGGGATGGACCTCCTCACCGTGCCGCGGGAGCCGAACTATGTGCACCTGGTCTGGGCCGTGCGGAGGGTCACCGCCATCCAGGCCAAGTACGTGCGCATGTTCTACGGCGAGGACGCGCTGGAGGCACTGGGAGGGGTGGCGGCGGACGCCTGAGGCGCGACCGGGCGCTTGCCGAGCGCTCAATCGTCCAGGTAGGCGTACGGCCGCTCGTAGAACTGGCCGTACCCGCGCACCGTCCCCCGGGAGGTGTATTCCTTCCAGCAGATCACCCACCCCCGCACCTCGTCCTGCACCACCTCGTAGGTGAAGCCCGGGAGCTGCTCCCGCTCCGCCAGGAAGCGCTGCAGGTGGGCCG
>JBFYZE010000353.1:0-7887 GCA_041309665.1 Gemmatimonadales bacterium
CCTGCCTGGTAGAACAGGTTGAACGCCACCAGCGCCGCCACCATCGGGAACCAGGGCCCCGGAAGCAGCAGCGGTCGCCCCACCAGCACCAGGAACACCAGGAGCGCGAACACGCCGCACTCCACCAGGAGCGTCACGTAGAACGAGTGGAAGTTCCCGTACTTGTTTCCCGGGAAGATGTCCTGGAGCACGAGGTGGGCGTTGCCGTACCCCACGCCCAAGGCCGCCCTTCGCACCGACTCGGTGCCCTCGCCCACTCCCCGCACGAGGAGCTCGAGGTGGTCCTGGGTGGACTCCTCCCGCAGCGAGAGCCGTGCGCCGAAGGGCTCCGCCGCGTCGGCCACGGCCGTGCCCGCCTGAGGTCTGGCGAGGAGCGCTCCGGTGCCGAGCGCCACGAGTCCTGCCAGGACGAGCGCCGAAGCGCGGCTCATGCGGAAGGGCCCGCGGGTGAGGAGCGCGGCGACGGAGAGCGCCGCTGCGGCCAGGAGGAACGAGCGGGACAGCGTCAGGAGCGCCATGGCCACGCCCGCGCCGATCCAGAGGCGGCGCCGGACACCGGGCCGTCCCCACCGGCCCAGGACGAACACGTAGAAGAGGATGTCGAGACCCGCCCGGTTCGGGTCGAGGACGGCGCCGGAGAGGCGTGGGAAGATCCCTCCGTACGCAGCGGGCGTGAGATCGAGCGTGGCGGGCCCCAGGCGCATCAGGGGAGGGCCCTGCCTCACCACCGCCCACACGGTGAGCAACGACACCAGGAGGGTGAGCGCCAGCCCCAGCTCGGCGCCTCGTGCCAACACCTCGTCGCGTTCCTCGGCGGCCGTGAGGACGAGCGCCACCAGGAGGGTGCCCACGGCGACGGCGAGGAAGTGGACGGACCTGCGCGCCCCCATGGTCGGGTCCAGCCCCAGGACGGCCGACAGGAGTACGAGCCCGAGCAGAGCGCAGAGGGCCAGGGCGTACGGGCGCAGCCCCCTGGGAAGCTCCAGGGGGACGGCCGCGTATCCCGCGCCGACACCGGCCAGGACGAGCACCAGCGGGGTGAGCGCCAGGTACGGCGTCAGGACGAAGTCCGCGCCCCCGCCCAGCAGGTCCAGCCGGTCCACGGAGAACGTGGCCAGCCAGAGCACGAGGAGGGGTTGCAGGCGCGAGCGTCGCAGGCCGGAGTGTGCCGCGCCCCCGCTGGCTTGACAAGCCCCGCGCCGGCGGCCAAATGAGGGCGTGACCGAGCGCCCCACACCCCATTCCGACCCGCCCTGGAGGCTCCTGGGCGCCCTGGCGTTGGCGACGCTGGCGTCGCGGGTGGCGGTCATCCTCTATCTGCGGACCTGGCTCGGGGATGCGGGCGCCTACGAGCACGAAGCCATCGCACGCTCCCTCGTGGCCGGCGAGGGGTTCCGGTTCACGTTCTTCGGGGACGCGCCCCTCCCCTCCAGCCACCAGGCGCCGGTCTTCCCCTGGATCCTTGCCGGGGCGTACGCGCTGTTCGGGGTGGGCTCGCCCCTGGGCAAGCTGGCGGCGCAGGGGGTCGGTGCGGTCCTGGCCGCCGTGTCCGCCGCCGCGCTCGGGTGGATCGCGTTCCGCTGGTGGGGCCGTCGGGTGATGATCGTCGCGATGGTGGGGTTCCTGGCCTACCCCGCGTTCCTCTACATGCCCACGCGGATCCAGGCGGTGAACTGGTCCCTGGCGTTCCTGGTCCTGTTCCTGGCCGCGTTCGTGGAGTCGGCCCGGAAGCCCGCATCGCCGGGGTGGGCGGCGGCAGCGGGGTTGGCGGGCGGCCTGGGGGCGCTGGGCGAGCCGATCCTCGTGGCGCCCTTCGGGCTCTGCTGGCTCTGGCTCGTGTGGACCTCACCGCGGAGGGGCGGAGCGGCGTTGGCAGCCCTCCTGTTCGTCCTGGTGCTCACGCCCTGGACCGTGCGGAACACGCTGGTCCACGGCCGCCCCGTGTTCGTGAAGAGCACGTTCGGGTACGTGTTCTGGGAGGGGAACCACGCAGGGGCCTCGGGGACGGACAAACGCCGGGTGGAGCCGGAGACGGCGGAGCGGCTGGCCTGGCGCCTGGGTGGTGCGCTGGAGACGGAGCGCCTCCTGGACGAGGCCCGGGCACAGGCGGTGAGCGTGGACGAGAACCTGACCTCGGAGGACCGGGAGGAGCTCCGCCGGTTGCCCACCGAGACCGCCCGGGTGGCGTGGTTCTCGGCACGAGCGACGGAGGAGCTGCGGCAGGCCCCGCGGGACTACCTCGCGCGGTCGGCGCGGCGCCTCTGGATGCTTCTCTGGTTCGACGACACGAACCCCCGCTCGTTCGTGCTGGCGTACCGGCTTCCCTACCTGCTCCTGGGCTCGCTCGCCGTGGCGGGGATGGCAGCGGCCCTCCGGCGGCGGGTCCGCCTCGTCGGTTCCGGCTATTGGGTCGTGGCTCTCCTGGGGCTCTTCCTCGTCCACACGCTCGTGATCACCTCCGCGCGGTTCCGACTTCCGCTGGAGGCGCTCTACCTGCTTCCGGCGTCGCTGGCCGTGGACGGGCTCTGGCGGCGCTTCACCCGCGGAGGAGGAGGCCCAGGTTGCGGGCCGGCCCGCGGTGGGGAAGGGCGTAGTGGCGCCAGAGGCGGCGCTTCCGCTCGATGAGGTTGCACTCCGCGATCCCTGCGATCTCCGTGAGGGCTCGGAGCTCGACGGGCGTCATGCGGGAGGCGTAGCGCTCGACCGCCACCCGGGCCTGGCGCGCCGTGGCATCCACCCAGGCTCGGAGGGCCGGGGCGCGCGACCCCGAGGCAGCCGTCCGCCGCACCAGGGCGGCCAGGCCGCGCACCTGCGGCGACTCCAGCGCCCCGGAGTCGTTGGCGCCGTGACGGCGATACAGGACCGTGCTCTCGGGCAGCGAGACGATACGCCCCACGGAAGCGGCCACCAGCGCCGGCCACCAGTCCTGATGGATCGCCTCGGAGGGCACGGGGAGCACGAGGTCCAGGAGCTCCCGGTTGATGAGCACCGTGGGCCCGGTCACCACGTTGTCCGTGGCGATCGCGGAGGCGGTGGTTGCCCCGGTGCGGAGCCCCAGGTGGGCCCAGAGGGAGGGGGCGAGGAGCGCGAGGTCCCCTCCCACCACGGCCAGGTCGGTGTGCACGAGGATCGGACCCGGCGCGCTTGCTTCCGCCTCCCACATGGCGGCCAACGAGCGCTCCACCTTGCGGGGGAGCCACACGTCGTCGGCATCGCAGAAGAACACGTAACGGCTCTCGGTGGGGAGCCGCTCCAGCAGCCGTCCGTACGCCTGCCCGACCCCCATGCGGACTCCGTCGCCGGGATGCACGCGGATCCGGCCGTCCCGGGCCGCGAACGCCAGGGCTACCTCCCCGCTTCCGTCGGTGGATCCGTCGTCCCGGATCCAGAGGCGCCACGCCGCATGGGTCTGGCCCTGGATGCTCTCGATCTGCTCGGCGAGGTACCGCGCGCCGTTGTGGACCGAGAGAACGATGTCCACCCCCGGAGCGCCGTTCACTGCGGTTCCACGCCCGGCACCCTGAGGGGCCAGAGCCGGCCCCCGCGGACGCGGAAGACGGCCAGGAGGCCTCCGGCGACGAAGACCTCTGCCGCGACCACCGCCAAGGCCATCCCCTCGGCGCCCCAGAGGGGCACCACCACGGGGGCCAGGGCGAGGTTCAGGGCACCCGCCGCCAGGACGAGCCGGATGAACGGCTTCTCCAGGCCCGAGGGGAGCGCCCACTGGATCCCGAAGATCGTCCCCACCGCGATGACGGGAGGCAACAGCGCGAGGATCCTGAGCACGGGGACCGCGGCGTCGTACCCGGGGCCGAGGAGGAGGCGGACCAGGAAGGGAGCCGCCGCGAACGCGACGGCGCCCATGGCCGTCCCCGCGCCCACCATGACGAGGAGCCCGTACCGCAGCACGCGCTCAGCAGCAGGCGGGTCCGTGGCGGTGAGGTGGCTGAGCCGGGGGAAGAGGGTCTGGGAGAGGGGGTAGAAGAGGTTGATAGCCGCGCGGATGATGCGCTCCGCGCCCCCGAAGAACCCCACCGCCGCCGGGGAAGCCAGGAGCCCCAGGATGAACGCGTTCGCGTTCACGTAGAGCCCCGACGCGCTCCGGAAGAGGAAGATCCCGAACCCGTCCCGGAGCGTGGCCCACGACTCGCGGAGCGTCGGAATGCGGAGCGGCACGCTCCGGTACATGCGCACGGTGAGCCAGAGGAGCGCCGCCGCGGCGGTCAGTGCCTGAAGAGCCAGCACCCTCCACCCGTCCTCCGGCCCCCGGACCCATACGAAGACCCCCAGCGCCGCCAGCACCTTGGCCCCGGCGTCCACCGCGGCCGCGCCCCGCATGCGCTCCTGCCCGAAGAAGTACCAGACGGGACTCAGCCCCCGGGCGACGGCGAAGGCCCAGGCCCAGGCGAAGAGGGCGACGTGCGGACGGGCCGCCGGGACCGCGAGGAACGCGACGCCGAGGACGAGCTGGGTTACGAACAGCACCAAGAGGCGTGCCCCCTGGACCCCCGCCACGACTTCGGAGAGCACGGCCGGCGGCCCCTGGCGGACCCGGGCCACCGCCCGCGTCCCCGAGAGGTCGAACCCGTACTCCAGCACCAGCGTCATCCAGGCCGCGAACGACTGGGCGAAGAGCACCATGCCCCACCCCTCCGGGCGGAGCACCCGGGCGAGGTAGGGCACGGTGAGGAGCGGGACGATCAGGCCGAGGACGTGGGCCCCATAGAGCGTCGCGGCGTTCCTGACCAGGACGCGCATGCCCCTTTAAACCTGGGCTTTCGCCCCCGGGCCCTTCTTTCTCGACGCGTCCTTCTTCCGGCGCTTCTCGTTGTCGGCGTAATAGTAGTGGTAGTAGTACCCGTACTTGCCGTAGGTGCTGTAGTAGCGCGAGTCGCGGCGGAAGTCCACGTCGTTGAGGACGCTGCCCAGGATGGTGGCCCGGACGTTCCTGAGCTGCTCCACCGCGTACGTGAGGGCACCCTTCTCGGTGGAGTTCGCCCGGGCGATGAGGAGCACGCCGTCCGCCTTGGTGCCCAGCACCGCGGCGTCGGTGACCACGGTGAGGGGAGCACTGTCGATGATCACGAGATCGTAGCGCTCCTCCAGCGCCTCGATGAGCGAGCGCATGCGCTGGGAACCGAGGATCTCGGCAGGGTTGGGCGGATAGCCCCCGGAAGGGAGGAAGTCCAACGAGCCGCTCTCGCCCAGGTCGATCTTCCGGATGGCCTCGGCGATCCCGCACTTGCCGGTGAGGATCGTGGTGAGCCCGGGCTCCCGCGGGGAGTCGAACACGTTGTTCAGGATGCCCCGGCGCAGGTCGGCGTCCACCAGGAGCACCTTGATGCCCTGCTGGGCCAGCGTGATGCACAGGTTGGCGGCGCTCGTGCTCTTGCCGTCCTGGGGGAGCGCGCTGGTGATGACGACGGTCTTGGGCGGGTGATCGGGGTTGGCGAACGTGAGGTTCGTGCGCAGGGTCCGGTACGCCTCGGACACGGGGTTGCGCGGGTCACGCCCGGCGACCAGCCGGGAATTCAGCTCCCCGGGCCCACCGACCTGAGCGGCTCGACCGCTGCTCCCCACCGCCTCCCGGATGCGGGGGATCATGCCCAGCACGGGCGCGCCCTTCGTGGCGGACTGGACGTCCTCCTTCGTGTGGACGGTCTCGTCCAGGTACTCCCGCAGGAAGGCGATCCCGACGCCCAGCATGGTGCCGAGGACGATGCCCAGGAGCAGGTTGAGGAGCGTGCGGGGCCTCACCGGGGTGCTGGGGAGGATGGCCGGGTCCACGATGCGCACCGTGGCGTCCTCGACCGCTTCCAGGATGCGGGCCTCCTGGAGCCGGTTCTGGAGCACCGTGTACACCTCCACGAGCACGTTGCGCTGCCGCTCGAGGCGCGCGAGCTGTACCTCCTTGGCGGGGATGCGCTCGAGGTCCGTAGCGAACTGGGAGAGCATGCGGTCGTAGCCGCGCACCTGGTTGTTCAGGCCCTGGAGGTAGGTGGTGGCCGTCGTGCGGAGCTGGGTCTCGATCTCGCGGATCCGGCCGGTGAGCGAGGCGACGTCCGGGTCCTGGAGCGTCCGGCGGCGGAGCAGGTCGGCGCGCTCCGAGTTCGCGGTGTTCAGGTTCCGGAGAAGCTCCGAGACCGCGGCGTTGCGCAGGAGGGTCGGGAACGAGATGAGGCGCGCGTAGGGCGAGGGGCCCGAGGGGTCGGCAGTCTGGGCTTCCCGCTCGATCTCGTTGACGAGCTGCTGGAGGGCGTCCCGCTCGGCCTCGATCGTGTTCCGTTCCGCCTGGAGGTTGCTGAGGTTGGTCACCTGCGCCTGGGCCTCCGCCTGGAGGCTGACCACCTGCTCCAGCTCGCGGAACCCGGTCAGCGCCTCTTCGGCCTGGGTGAGCTGGCCGGCCAGGGTGTCGATCTGCTCCTGAAGGAACGCGACCGTGCTCCGGGCCTCGGTCTTGCGCACCTCCTGGCCGCGGTCGATGAAGCGGCCCGCCAGGGCGTTGGGCACCTGGTGGACGAGCTGGGTGTCGGCCGACTGGTAGCGCACCGTGACGATGCTCGCCTCCCGGTTCGGCCGGGACACGCCGATGGCGCCCTGCAGGTCCGCTACGGTCCCGTCGAAGCCGCCGACGGCGAGGACGATCTGCTCGTAGAGGGTGGCCCCCTCCTGGAGCGTGAACGTGGCGCCGGGGAGCGCTGCCGCCACCGTGGTGGAGACCGGGCCCAGCCCCGCGCCGTCCACCTGGTTCGTGATGCCGAACGAACCGTCGGCCTGCCGCGTCAGCACGTACGTGCCTGCGGGCGCCCACCGCTCCACGAACACGGAGCGCAGGAGCGCCGCCCTGGACACGCCCCGGGGGCTCACGATGCCGATCTGAAGCCCCAGGGAGTCCACGACGTCCTCGGCCAGGGTACGGCTCCGCACCACCTCCATCTCGGTCTCCACCTCGGAGCCCCGGGACAGCGTCTGGAGGATGTCGAGCACCGGAAGGTCCGTGCTCTTCTCCTGGATCCGGATGGTGGTCACCGCTTCGTACACGGGGACCATGCGGAGCGTGTACGCCGCCGTCGCACCCACCACCGCCACCAAGGAGGCGCCGATGACCCACCAGTTGCGGACCAGGAGGTTCCAGACGTCCCGGAGGTGGATCTCGTCTTCGTCCCTCGCGCCGTTCGTCAGTCCGGAAGGCTGGTCCATGGTCCGTTCAGCGTCTCAGCGGATGAAGAGGGCGATGGTCAGGCTGACCACCGCGGACATCGTGGCAGCCACGAGCCCTGCGTTCCGGGTGATCCAACTCCGGAGCGGCACGTAGATCTGGTCGCCGGACTGCAGCGGGGAGTCGGCGATGCGCGTGTCCACGCGCACGTCCACCGCCACCTCCAACCCGTCGCGGATGATGCGGATCTTGTCCTGGTCGGCGTTGACGGAAGGTCCGCCGGCCAGGGCCAGGGCGTCGGCCACGGTGACGGTGGGGTCCACCATGTGGAGTCCGGGGTTCATCACGGCACCCACGATGCGCACCCGCCGCAGCACCGTGATCTCGATGGAGGGGTTGCGCAGGTATTGCTGGTAGTCGGCCAGCAGGCGTGCCTTCAGCGTCTCCGGAGAGTCGTCGAGGACCCGGTATTCCCCCACGCGGGGGAAGATCACGATCCCCGCCTCGTCCACGATGTATTCCCCCGACATGTCCGGCTCGCGCCAGATGTTGAGGCGGACCACGTCCCCCGGGCGCAGGTATTGGGGGGAGGGTGTGCCCGTGGGCTGCTCTTGGGCAGGCAGGCCCCCCGGGGGGGCGAGCAGGAACAGGGCTGCCAGGAGCAGCAGGGAGCTGGTTCTCACCAGAGGGGAAGCTCGGCCGGAGGTAGGTGACGACAGCGACGGGGA
>JBFYZE010000354.1:0-8503 GCA_041309665.1 Gemmatimonadales bacterium
CGGTGACCGCTGCCGCCGCCGCCAGCGGAATCCAGCTCCGCCGCGCCGGGGCAGCCCGCCGCGCCGCCCGAGCGGCGCGCGCCTTCCAACCCATCTCCACGGGCACCGCCGCCGCCTGCGCCAGGATGGCGTCCACGTCCAGCGCCGGAGCGGTGCCCAGCACCTCTTCCAGCGCCTCCTCGGCATGAAGCAGCGACTCGGCGCGGCGCCGGCATGCGTGGCACGAGCGCAGGTGCACGGCGAGGGCGCCGTCGCCTTCGCCGCGGAGCTCCTCGGGCGCTGCCTCGAGGAGCAGGTCGCGCACCCGGGCGCACGTCGTCATGGTGTCTCCTCCTTCGCGAGGGGGTCCAGGGCAAGGAGCCGCGCCCGCAGCGCCCGCCGCGCCCGGAGCAGGTTCACCCGCACCGTGGACGGGGAGATGCCCAGGCGCTCGCCGATCTCGGGGGCCGTGAGCCCCTGGAGCTCGGCCAGGTCGAAGGCCTCGCGCTGGCGGGCGGGGAGCGCCTTGAATGCCTCCAGGGCGGCCGCAGCCAACCGGGACCGGGTCACCTCGGCCGACGGGTCCAGGCTCGGTGCGGCGTCGGCGTCGAGGGCGCCCGACGCCTGGAAGCGCTCGTGGAGCCGCGCCCGGCGGGCGCGGGCGCGCAGGTGGTCCCGGGCGGTGTTGCGCGTCACCGCGTACAGCCACGTGGTGAATGCGCTCCGACCCTCGAACTGGTCCAGCCTCCGGATCATGTGCACGAGCACGTCCTGGGTGAGGTCGTCTGCGTCGGCGGCGTTCCCGGTCTGCACCAGGGCCCACCGCCGGACCAACGGATGGGCCTGCTCCACCAGGGTTCTCAGCGCCCGGGGCTCACCCTGCCGCGCCAGCGCCACCAACTCGCCGGAGATGCCCTGCCGCCAGGGTGATGGGGTCAAGCGCGCTCCCGTCCGTTCTTCATGTCCGTGGGTGGGACGTCGCTGGGAGAAGATGCGTTTACCCCACCCCCACGGCGTGAGGGCCCGCGAGCGCCTTCGCGCCCGCGGGCCCCCCGGGGCATCACCACTCGCGCTCGTGCGCTATTCGAGAAGCCCGCGCGCCTTCAGCAGCGGCTCGATGGAAGGATCCCGCCCCCGGAACGCCCGGTACAGCTCCATCCCGGGACGGGTGTTGCCCTTGGAGAGGATCTCCTCCCTGAGGCGCTCGGCCGTGGCCGGGTCGAAGAGGTCGCCCGTCTCCACGAAGGCCTGGAACGCGTCCTTGTCCAGCACCTCCGCCCACAGGTAGGCGTAGTACCCCGCCGAGTACCCGCCGGCGAAGATGTGGCTGAAGTACCCGCTCCGGTACCGGGGGATGATCTCGGGGATGAGACCGATGCGGCGCATCTCGGCGATCTCGAAGGCCCGCGCCTCCTTCTCCTCCGGCGCCGCGAGCAGGTGCCAGGCCATGTCCAGGTACGCCGCCGCCACGAACTCCACGGTGACGAAGCCCTGGTTGAAGGTGCCCGATGCCTCGAGCTTCTCGATGAGCTCGTCGGGGATCACCTCCCCCGTCTGGTAGTGCTTCGCGTACTGACGGAGCACCTCGGGGCGCTCCATCCAGTTCTCCATGATCTGCGACGGCAGCTCGACGAAGTCCCGGGCCACGTTGGTGCCGCCCAGCGACCCGTAGGTGACGTCGGAGAGGAGCCCGTGGAGCGCGTGCCCGCACTCGTGGGCCAGCGTGAGGGCGTCGTCGAAGGTGATGAGCGACACCCCCTCCGCGGTGGGCGCGGGGAAGTTGAAGTTGGTGGTGACGATGGGGGCCTTCTCGCCGTCCAGCTTCGACTGCTCCTGAAGGTCGTTCATCCAGGCGCCGCCCTGCTTGCTGGGCCGGGCGAAGAAGTCCATGTAGAGGACGCCCAGGTGGCTCCCGTCGGCCTCCTTGACCTCAAAGATCTGTTGGTCCGGGTGCCAGCGTGGCAGATCCTCGCGCTCGACGAAGGCGAGCCCGAACAGCTTGTTCGCCACCAGGAAGACGCCGTCGCGCACGGCGTTCACCTCGAAGTAGGGGAGGAGCGCCTGCTGGTCCAGGGCATAGCGCTCCCGCCTCACCTTCTCGGTGTAGTGGCGCCAGTCCCATCCCTCGAGCTTGCCGGCCACGCCCTCGGAGTTCATGAGCGCCTGCATGTCCGCGCGCTCCCGCTTGGCCACCTCCAGCGCCGGCGTCCAGACCTGGTCCAGGAGGCCGGTCACCCGGCCGGGCGTCTCCGCCATGTTGTCCGAGAGCACGTAGGCCGCGTGGGTGGGGAAGCCCAGGAGCCTGGCCCGCTCGGCGCGCAGCGCCGCCATCCTGGAGGCGATGGCCTTGTTGTCCTGCTCGTTGCCGTTGTCGCCGCGCATGGCGTACCCGTCGAAGATGGCCTTGCGCAGCTCGCGGTTCGTGGACGACTCGAGGAAGGGGTTGATGCTGGGGCGCTGCAGCGTGAAGGACCACCCGCTGTCGTGGCCCCGCCGCTTCGCCTCCGCCGCCGCCAGCTCCACCAGGCTCGCCGGGAGGTCGCCCAGGTTCGCGGTGTCGGTGACGTGGAGCTCGTAGGCGTTGGTCTCGTCCAGCACGTTCTGGCTGTACTTCTGCGAGAGCTCGGCGATCTCCTTGTTGATCTCCCGGAGGCGCGCCTTGGACGCGTCGTCCAGGGCCGCCCCGCTCCGGACGAACTGCTTGTGCGTCTCCGTGAGGAGCATGAGCTGCTCGGCGGTCAGCCCCAGGGACTCGCGCTGGTCCCAGATCGCCTTCACCCGCGCGTACAGCTCAGGGTTGAGGAGGATGTCGTCGCCGTGGGCCGCCTCCTCCGGCGCCAGCGTGCGCTCCACCTCCTGGAGGGTGTCGTTGGTGTGGGCGCCGGTCACGGCGTAGAAGACGCGCGAGGTCCGAGCGTACAGCTCCCCGGAGCGCTCCAGCGCCTCGATGGTGTTCTGGAAGGTGGGCGCCTCGGTGCTGGTGGCGATGGCGGCGATCTCCTGCTGCTGGACGGCCATGGCCTCCCGCATGGCCGGCAGGTAGTGCTCGTTCTCGATGAGGTCGAAGGGCGGCACGCCGAACTCGGTGTGCCACTGGGCCAGCAACGGGTTGTCGTTGCCGGAGATCACCGACCCCGCAGGGGCCGGCGCCTCGCCGGCGCAGGCGGCAAGGGCGAGGGTGACCAGGGCGACGGTAAGGCGCCGGAGCGGTCTCACGGGTGTCTCCTCCTGGGCCAACTCCCCGGGGGGCCGGGATTGGCGGCACGTGGGGCGGTGGCCTGCTCGTTCACGGTGGGGAACCGGGCAGGAGGTTCCTGATTGTGGTTCAGCCTAGACGCCGGGGGGTGGTGGGGCAAGGCGGGGGCCCCGGGGGGTGCGCGGATCCGTGTGCAAGCTGCGGGAACCCCGACGTCCCATACGAGTAAACGCTCAGCCGTCTGTGTCCCCCGGGGCCCCTGCCCCTGCCGTGCCCGACGGCCCGATGTCGGGCACCGGACCAGCGACCCTTCCACACCCTCCCGGAGTCCAACACATGTCGTCTGCTGTCTCGTCCAGCGATCCCGTCGACCGCGACCTGCGTCGCGAAGCCGCGCCCCGGGCTGCTCTGCGGCGGCCCGCGGCCGCCTTGCTGGTCCTTCTCATCGCGGCCTGCAGCGGTGACGACGGTCCCACCCAACCGCTCGTGCCCGTGGCCACCGCGCTGGAGATCTCGGCTGCGACCGTGACCTTCCCCTCGCTCACCGATGTCCAACAGCTAACGGCGACGGTGAGAGACCAGAACGGGCAGCCGATGCCGGGCGCGCAGGTGAGCTGGGCCTCCTCCAACGCCGGCGTGGCGACGGTGTCATCCAGCGGGCTGGTGACCTCCGTGGCGAACGGAACGGCCACCCTGACCGCCGCGTCGGGCGCCGCCTCGGCGTCGGCCCAGGTCACCGTACAGCAGGTGGTGGCGGCAGTCGCCCTGTCCCGGGACTCCATGACATTCGCCCGCCCCGGTGACACCCTCCGCGTCTCGGCCACGGTGCGCGACGCCAAAGGCGCGGCGATGCCTCAGGCCCAGCTCTCCTGGGTCTCCAGCGACACGCTGGTGGCGCGGGTGAGCTCCTCGGGCCTGGTGACCTCCATCTCCGCCGGCACGGCCACCATCACTGCCGCCTCCGGCGGCAGGACGGCAACCGCGGCAGCCAAGGTGCTCCTCGTGCCCGCCGCCTCCGTGGACGTGACGCCGTCACGGGCATTCCTCGTCACCGCCGACACGCTGCAGCTCACGGCGACGGTCCGCGACGCCGGCGGAGCGGCGATCACCGGGCACACGGTGGCGTGGACGGTGAGCGACACGGCCGTCGCGAGCGTCAGCTCCACCGGCCGGCTCCTCCCCAGGCGGGCGGGCACCGTCACCGTCCGGGCGTCGGCGTCGGAGCGCTCCGCCACCGCCACTGTGCAGATCACCCGAGGCAGTGGCCTGCGCGTCCCCGAGCTGGCCGTGTACGACAGTGTCGTCCCGGCCATCATGACCGAGTACAAGTTCCCTGGGGGCTCCTTCGGCGTCATGAGGGACGGCAAGCTCCTCCTGGTGCGCACGTACGGTTGGGCCGACACCACCCTGCAACAGCCGGTGCAGCCCAACTCCATCTTCCGGCTCGCCAGCCTCTCGAAGCCCATCACCGCAGTGGCCGTCATGAAGCTGGTGCAGGATGGGAAGCTCGGCTTGGACGACAAGGTGTTCAGCATCCTGAACGACCTCACCCCGCCTCCCGGGACGACGCCCGACCCCAGGCTCGCGGACATCACCGTCCGCCACCTCCTTTCCCACTCGGCGGGGTGGCACGCCGCGGGCAACGTCGATCCTCTCTGGTACGGGAGAACAGCCTCGCTTGCGTTGAACGAGGGGTTCCCCACGTCGCCGCGCACCTTTGCACGGTATTGGATGGGTATCCCCCTCACCTTCGCTCCGGGCACGAACTGGAGCTACGGGCAGATCGGGTACATCCTCGCCCACCTGGTGATCGAGAAGGTCACGGGCAAGAGCTACGAGGACTTCGTGCGGGAGACGGTGCTGACGCCCAGCGGAGCCGCAGGCATCCGGACCGGGCGCACGCGGCTCGAGGAGCGGCTCCCCAATGAAGTCCGCTACTACTACCATCCGATCGGCGACATGCCCGACAACACGCGGGCCACCGGCTTCGCCCCGCCCGAGTATGGGTGGCACACCCTCGAAGGGAACCTGGCCGCGGCCGGATGGGTGGGTACGGCCGTGGACTACCTGAGGTTCTTCGCCGCCATCGACGGCAACGCCACCCGTCCCGACATCCTCTCCCCGGCCATGATCCAGACCATGGTGGACAAGCCCCTGCCCGCTTGGGGGACAGCCACGACCTGGTACGCGCTCGGATGGTATTCCCGGGGAGGCTTCCCCAACTCGGTGGTGTATCTCGGCGGAAACACGTGGGGCACCGCGAACTGGGTGAGGCGCATGGACAACGGTGTCACCGTGGTGCTTCTCACGAACGGGCCTGTGTCACCCGAGGAGCAGTCGCGGTTCACCGCCATGAATGACGCGCTGGTGGCAGCCACGAACACCGTGACCACCTGGCCGACCCACGACCTCTTCACCAGGTACTGAGCGGGCCGGCGCGCCCCCGACCCAGGGGGTGACGTACGGGACACAGGGGCCCCCACGGGACAGGACGTCTCGTGGGGGCCCCTTCGTCGGCGCCGCGGTATCGTTCGGCATCGACTCGGAGGCTGTCGGCTGGCCTCCGCGACGCACACCCCTCAGGTTGGCAGGGTTACTCCTGTCCCGCACGCCCCGAGGTCCCCATGCGCGTCCTCCCCGTGTTCCCCGCGGCGCTCCCGGCTCTCCTCGTCTGCGTCATCCTCGTCCCACTCGCGCCGGTGGGTGCCGCGGCCCAGACGCCCGCGTCGGCACCGGCCGACGTGCGCATCCGGACCCCGGCCTCCTGGGCCGGCGACCCCCCGACCCTGGGATCCCTGGTCGAGTTCGACCGCGCCCAGAGCGACCTGCGCGTGGCGGTGGAGCGCCTCACCGAGGACCGGAGCGCGCTGCTCCGCCGCTGGGACGTCCCGTACTCCCCGGTGCGGCGGGAGCGCATGGACGCCTTCTACCGGGGATGGCTGGCCGCCCTCGACGCCACCGACTTCGCCGCCCTCAACCGCGAGGGTCAGGCGGACTGGGTGCTCCTTCGGAACCGGATCGTGTTCGAGCTGGAGATGCTGGAGCAGGAGGCGCGCGAGGACGTGGAGATGGCCCCCCTCGTCCCCTTCGCCCGCGCCCTGGGGCTCCTCCAGGAGGCGCGCCGCGACCGGCAGGACGTGGACGCCCGCGCCGCGGCCGCGACGCTGGACTCGGTGGCGGACCAGGTGGAGGCGCTGGGCAAGGCACTCGAGGACAGCGCATCCGCCCCCGCCGTGAAGCCCGTGGCCGCCGAGCGCGCCGCACGCCACGTGGAGGAGCTGCGGCGCGTGCTGAAGGGGTGGTACGGGTTCTACGACGGCTACGACCCGGTGTTCACCTGGTGGGCCGCGAAGCCGTACGCGCGCCTGGACAAGGTCCTGGAGGCGCACATCGCCGCCCTGCGCGCGCGCTACGCCCCCGGAGACGGCCCCGTGGTGGGCGACCCCATCGGCGAGGCCGGGCTCCGCGCCCACCTGGCCCACGAGATGATCCCCTACACCGCCGACGAGCTCATCCGCATCGCCGAAGCGGAATTCGAGTGGATGGAGGAGGCCCGCCTCGCCGCCTCCCGCGAGCTGGGCTTCGGCGACGACTGGCGCGCCGCCATGGAGCACGTGAAGGGCCTCGCCGTGGATCCCGGCAGGAAGCCGGCGGTGGTGCGCGAGCTGGAGCAGCAGTCGCTGGACTTCATCGGCCCCCGGGACTGGATCTCCATCCCGCCTCTGGCCCGGGAGATCTGGCGCATGGAGATGATGACGCCCGAGCGCCAGCGCGTGGCGCCCTTCTTCCTCGGGGGCGAGGTGCTCCAGATCTCCTACCCCACCGACGACATGGAGCACGACGAGAAGCTCATGTCCATGCGCGGCAACAACCCCCACTTCAACCGCGCCACGGTGCACCACGAGATCATCCCCGGGCACCATCTGCAGGGCTTCATGACCAGCCGCTTCAACCAGCACCGCGACGCCTTCTCCACGCCCTTCTGGACCGAGGGATGGGCGCTGTACTGGGAGATGATCCTCTGGGAGAACGACTTCCCCCGGGGGCCGGAGGACCGGCTGGGCATGCTCTTCTGGAGGATGCACCGTGCCGCGCGCATCATCTTCTCCCTCTCCTTCCACCTGGAGCGCATGACGCCGCAGCAGGCCGTGGACTTCCTGGTGGACCGGGTCGGCCACGAGCGCGCCAACGCCGAGGCGGAGGTGCGCCGCTCCTTCGAGGGGAGCTACCCGCCCCTCTACCAGGTGGCCTACATGATCGGCGGCCTGCAGGTCCGATCGCTCCGCCGCGAGCTGGTGGACTCGGGCGGCATGACCGACCGGGCCTTCCACGACGCGCTCATGCAGGGCGGGCGCATGCCCCTGGAGATGGTGCGGGCGCGCCTCACGGGAGAGCCGCTGACCCGGGACTTCGCCACGCGCTGGAGGTTCGCGGGCGATCCGCGGTAGCGGGAACGGCCGTCGAGCGCCCCTTCCAACTCCCGCCCCGCCATTCCCGTCCAACGGAGCGTGCCCGGACGGGGATGTGTTGGTCGGCGTGAGGAGGAGCGATGGGGAGCGTCGGGAGTCGTGGGGTGGGCCGGTTCATCGGGGGGACGGACCTGGGGCTGGACGTACGGTTCGCGCTGCGCGCGCTGGCGAAGAGCCCGGGGTTCACCGCCGCGGTGGTGGTGACGCTGGCGCTGGGGATCGGCGCCGCCACGGCCATGTTCTCCGTCCTGGGCGCGGCCCTGGGCCGCGACCTGCCCTTCCCCGAGCCGGACCGGCTCGTCCTGGGGAGGGCCACCTTCAACGGGAACGTGAACCCGTGGGCGTCCTTCCCCGACTACGTGGACTACCGCGACCAGGTGGACGCCCTGGAGAGCCTGGCGGTCATCGGGGGCGGGGCGATGCCGGTCACGGTGACGGGCGGCGACGAGCCCGTGCAGGCCCGCAGCACCACGGTAGGCGCCAACCTCTTCGAGACGCTGGGGGTGCGTCCCCAGCTCGGCACGTCGTTCTCCGTGGAGGAGCTCCCCGCCGGTGGCGGCGGCGAGATCGTCATCAGCGATGGCTTCTGGCGGCGCTGGTTCGGGGGCTCGCCGGACGTGGTGGGACGCAGCCTCCTCATGGAGAGCCAGGCGTTCACCGTGGTGGGGGTCATGCCTCCGGGCTTCCGCTTCCTCTACGACACGGACCTGTGGATCCCCCCGTGGCCCGGCACCTCGGATCCCAGCACCCGCCAGTTCCACAACTGGCTCCTGGTGGGGCGGCTCCGCACCGGTGCCACCCTGGACGCGGCCCGCTCCGAGGCCGACGTGGTGTCGGCGCGGCTCCGCGAGGCGTATCC
>JBFYZE010000355.1:0-7613 GCA_041309665.1 Gemmatimonadales bacterium
CCCACGGCGCTCCAGCAGGACCTGGAGCGTGAGCGGAAGCGCATGGAGAAGCTGCGCTCGCGCGTGGACACCACAGGTGATCCCACCGCGAGGGACGCGCTCCGCCGGATCGATCAGGAGCGCATGGAGCACGACGTGGACAGCGCCCTGGCGGCGGCGCGTGACGACCGCGACGCGGCCGACAAGTGCGCCAAGCGGCTCCTCGACCTGAAGCAGGCCGCGGACGAGGTGGAGGACGCGCTGGAGTGGCCGGTCCTGGTGGCGGAGGCCAACGAGACCATCGCGCTTCTCCGGAAGGTGGCCGCGGAGCATGGCGACGGCTCGGCCAAGCAGCAGGCAGCGACGCTGGAGCGGGAGCTCCGCGAGGGCGCCGAGGCCCGCGACATCGACCGGGTGCGGCGGAAGATCGCCGAGATGGACGGACTCCGGATCCGGGTCCTGAAGGAGCAGCCCGGGTTCTGGGTGGCTCTCCTCCAGTGGCTGGAGGAGAGGAAAGGCACCATGCGCGACCAGCCTCAGGCCGAGGCGCTCATCGCACAGGCGTACCGGGCCATCAACGGCAACGACGTTCCGGCCCTCCAGGCCGCGGTCCAGCAGTTGATGGCGCTCCTGCCCGCCGACGAGCAGGACGAGATGCGCAGGGGGTTCGGTTCCACCATCCTGTAGGAGGGATGCAGATGGATGTCCTCGCCCGCCTCGTGCTCGCGCAGGCGGCCCGCCTCGCCCGCCGGGGGGATTACCGGCCCGCGGAGGCGCTGCTCGGCGAGGCGGCCCGGGCCGCCTCCGGGCCGCGCGCGGACATCCTCGACCTGAGAGCCCGCATCCACGCCCAGCAGGGGCGCATGGCGGAGGCGGAGGCGCTCTGGAGGGAGGCACTCTCCCTGGACCCGGGCAACTCGGACATCCAGGCCGCTCTCGTTGCCCTGGCCCGGCCTTCGGGCGGCCGAATCCACCTGGTCGGTCTCGCCGCACGCTCGCTGGCAGTCGTGGTGGTGCTCTTGCTGGCAGGGACCGTCGTCGCGCAGCGCCGTGAGCTGGGGCACGTCCGCGCCGGGTCTCCTGCTCCGCCCCCGGCCCCCGCCGACATCGCGGCGCCGCGCGTGGCCGCCAACGACGCACTGCTCGATTCCCTTGCCGGCGCCTTGGCACACCTCGGGGAGCTGGGCGTCGTGCGAGGTGACCAGGCCCTGGAGGTGCGCTTCCGGGAGGGCCTCTTCGGGGAGGGCGCGGCGTTCCGCACGGGGGCGCACGAGCTCATCGCCCGCATCGCCCGGAGCATGGCGCCGCAGGAGGGCCGCGTCGGCGTGCTCGTCGTGGGGCACACCGACCCGATTCCCCTCCGCGCTGGCTCGGCGTACTCCAGCAACCTGGCCCTGGGCCTGGCCCGGGCGACGCGCGTGGCCGGGCTCCTCCTCGAGGCCGGGACGCTACCCGCGGCGCTCGTGACCGCACAGAGCCTCGGCGACGCTTCGCCCCCCTTCCTCGGCGACGCAGCGGGAGACAATCGTCGGAACCGCACGGTCACCCTGCACATCACTCCGGCGCGGTGAGGTGACGGTCATGGCACGGCAGCTCCATCCCTCCACCCTCCTCGCCTGGACCATCGCCAGCCAGGAGGCGGCGGCGGCAGGGAGTCCGGAGATCGAGCCGGTCCACCTCTTCGTCGCCCTGCTCCAGATCCTGGACGACGCCTGGCAACAGGACGCTGCGCTCCTCGGCCTGACCCCGTCCGACCGGGACGGGGTGGAGCGGCTGGCAGCCGAGGCTCGGCCGCGCCTGGGCCTCGACGCGGAGAGCGTGACTCGCCTCCGGCGGAGGACCCGCCGCGACCTCCAGGCCGCCCGGGGGCCCACGGCCACCGGGAAGCTCCATCGCTCCGCTCGCCTCAGGGGGCTCTTCTCCCTGGCGGAGGAGATGGCGTCCCGGGACGGGGATCCCGTGCCGGACCTGCGCCATCTGTTGCGCGCCGCGTTGGCGTTCCCGTCGCCGGACCTGGCAGGGGTGGTGCCGGGACGAGGCAAGGAGAAGCCGGAGCTGACCTGGGAGACGCGGATCCACCGCTTTGCCGACGACCTCGACCTGGGGCGGATCACCATCCTTGTCAGTGACATCGAGGGCTCCACCTCGCTCAAGAGCCGCTTCGGCGACCGGGCGTGCGCCAAGATCTTCCGCGCCCACGACGAGCTCTTCCGGGAGCACATGGCCGCCGCCCCCGGCGGTCAGATCATCAAGTCGCTCGGCGACGGCTTCCTCCTCGCGTTCCCCTCCGAGGTGGCCGCGGTGCGCTTCGCGCTCCGGATCCAGGCCGCACTGCGCTCGCGCTCCTCGCTGGCCAAGGTGCCGGTGCTGGTGCGCATGGGAATCCACTGTGGGGAGATCCTGCAGCGGGCGCCCTCGGGGAGCACGCTCTCCGAGCCCTTCTTCGGCATCGCCATCGATCTGGCGTCCCGGGTGTCGTCCTTGGCCCGCGGGAACCAGATCCTCATGGACGCCACGGTGGCCGATGGGAGCCGACGCGCCCTCGAGACCGAGCCCCTCGAGGTCCCGAGCCCGGTGGAGTGGCGCTCCTGGGGCCGCTACTGGGTGAAGGGGTCGGGAGAGCCCATGGAGATCTTCGAGGTGGGCGAGGCGGGGAAGGCACTCTTCGCGCGCCCGCCCGCCTCGGCCAAGGCGGGCCCGGTGGGGGAGACCGCTCCCCCGAGCTCGGGCTCACCGGTCGCCAGCCCGTTGGCTCCGGTCATCCATGGGCCCGGGCCGGCGACGATGACCAGCCGTACGCCGACGCCCAGCCTGGACCTCCTGGGAAGAGACCTCACTCAGGCGGCCAGGGAAGGTCGCCTCGGCCCCGTCCTGGGGAGGCGCGAAGAGATCCTGGCGCTGGCGCGGCACCTCCACAGGACCTCGAAGCGCAACGTCCTCGTGGTTGGCGACGCAGGTGTGGGGAAGACCGCCGTGGTGGAGGGTTTCGCCCAGTGGGTCGTCACGGGAGCGGCCGCGCCCATGGACCGCCTGCGCGTGGTGCAGCTCAGCGTGGGCGATATCATCGCGGGTGCGCGGCACCGGGGCGACCTGGAGGAGCGCGTGCAGGGGATCCTGAAGGATGCCACCTCCGACCCCGGCGTCGTCCTGTTCCTGGACGAGATCCATCTGGCGCTCTCCGGCGGCGAGGGAGCGGACCTGGCGAACCTGCTCAAGCCGGCTCTCGCCCGGGAGGACTTCCGGTGCGTGGGCGCCACCACCACCGCGGAGTACGATCGGTTCCTGAAGTCGGATGCGGCGTTCATCAGGCGCTTCCAGCTCCTGCGAGTGGAGGAGCCCGACCTCGACACAGCTGTGGAGATCTGCCGGGGATGGGCCCGCCGGATCGAGGAGCGCCAGGGCGTGGCCGTGTCGAAGGAAGCCATCGAGGCCGCCGTCCGTCTCTCCCACGAGTTGATCCGGGACCGCGCGCTCCCCGACAAGGCCATCGACCTCCTGGAGAACACGGCCACCCGCGCCACCCTTTCCACCCTGAGCCCCCACGCCGTCGTCCCGACGAAGCAGCGGCCCGTCCTGGGGGCTCGCGAGGTGGAGTCAGCGCTGGAGGCCCAGTACGGCATCTCCGTGCGGCCCGAGGGCGACGCGGCGACGGCCCGCGCGCGCAGCATCCTGGAGGAGAGGCTGGTCGGGCAGAGGAACGCCATCGGCCAGGTGGTCCGCGGGCTGGAGGCGTGCGACGCCGCGCGGCGCGGAGAGAGGCCCCGAGGTGTGTTGCTCTTCACCGGGCCCACGGGCGTGGGCAAGACGTTCGCCGCGGAGCTCCTTGCGGAGGCGCTCTTCGGAGCAGGAGCCCTGTTCCGCATCAACATGAACGAACTCAAGGAGCGACACGAGCTGGCGCGCCTCACTGGCGCACCCCCCGGCTTCGTCGGCCACGAGGCGGGCAGCTCGCTCTTCCTCCACACGCAGCGCAACCCGCAGGGACTCGTTCTCCTGGACGAGGCGGAGAAGGCGCACCCCGAGGTGCAGGACTGGTTCCTGCAGGTCTTCGACAAGGGTTCGGCCACCGATCCCCACGGGCGCCTGGCCGATTTCCGACAGCAGATCTTCGTCCTCACCTGCAACTTAGGAGCGGAAGAGGAGAGCGAGCGGATCGGGTTCGCGGCGGCGGCGCCGCCCGAGGGCGCCTCGCCCCCGCACGCCTCCGCGACGGACGCCGGACCCGAGCAGCTGAGGGCCCACTTCCGCCCGGAGTTCCTGGCACGCGTGGACCGCGTGGTCGCCTTCGGTTCCCTCGGGCCAGAAGACTACCGCGAGCTGCTGACGCGGGAGCTGGGGGCACGCGGCGTCGCGTCACCGCTGCCGGATGCCGTCGTGGACGACCTGCTGAGCCGGTGCGTCGCCGCCCGCCAGGGTATCCGGGGATTTCGGCGGATCTTCGAGGACGAGATTCTGGCGAGGCTGCCGAGGTCGCAGGACGAGTGACCGAGCATGGGCATCTTCGACCTATTCAGGCGAACGCCCGACATTCCCGGGCTAAAGGGCCGCGACGATCGGGCGACCCTGGAAAAGCTCCTTTCTCACAAGAGCGCATACTACAGATGGCGCGCCCTCATCGCGTTGGTGTCTCTGGCACGGCACGGCGAATATGATGCCGCCTTGGAGGATTTCGTCTCCCGGGACGAAGAGGGGAGCCTCAGACAGCTGGGAGACTTCCTTGGATACCAGAGCGAGCCGGGCGTCCGCGTCCTCGCCATCGACGGCATAGCGGTCAACTACGGCCTGGAGTGGGCAGAGCGGGCCGATGTCGTGGCGGTGCTCGCTCGTCTCGCCCGGCCGGCGGCGTTACCCCTCCTCGTCCACGCTCTCCACGATCAGGAGTGGTTTGTCCGGGAGGCGGCTGCCCGTGGCGTGAGCAGGCTCCCTTATGAGCCGTCCAGGGACGATGGCAACCGCCTCGCCGAGCCGTTGGCCGCGTTGCTCCGGGACCCCCGCTACGCGACCAGGTTCTATGCCGTCGAAGCACTGGGACGCTTCGGCGACTCCAGGGTCTTTCCTTCCATCCAGGCCATCGCCAAGGACACGAAGGAGGACCCTGATCTCCGACGCGCCGCGTCCGGGGCCTCGGCCAGGATCAAGGCCCGCGCCGCCCGGGAGCGTGCATGAGCCGCGTCGGTCCCGTCCACATCGAGTGCGTCCAGGGCGACATCGCCGCCCAGCACGGCATCGACGCGGTGGTGTGCGCCGCCAACCCTCACCTTGCCAGCGGTGCCGGCGTGGCCGGCGCCATCCACCGGGCGGCGGGGCCTGGGCTCTACCGTGAGGCGGCTCCGCTGGCGCCGGTGCGCACCGGCGACGCGGTGATCACGGGAGCGTACGGCCTCCCCAACCGCCACGTAATCCACACGGTGGGGCCGATGTACGGGCGCGACGAGCCGGCGGCGGGGCTCCTGGCCTCCTGCCATCGCCGATGCCTGGAGCTGGCCGACCAGGCGAGGCTCGAGTCGGTGGCCTTCCCGGCCATCTCGACGGGGGTGTACGGGTATCCCCTGGCCGAGGCCGCCCGGGTCTCCCTGGCCACGGTCCTGGACGTGGCTCCCGAGCTCCGCTCGGTCCGGCGCGTGCGCTTCGTGCTGTGGGGAGCCGAGGATCTGCGGGTAATCGAGCGGACGTTGGCGGCTCTGCAGCCAGGCCTCGGAGGCGAGGCGAACCGATAGGCCGATCGGGGCATCCCGGCGCCCCGGGCGCCGAGCCAGCTTGCGTCATGATGCTCGGGAACCCGATGGACCGGCGGGAGGTATTACGAATGCCCTATCGACGGGAGATTCGTATGACCCAGGTACCGCTGGTCACCGTCTCGCCGAAGTTCCAGGTCGTCATCCCCAAGGAAGTGCGGGAGCGCCTCAGGATCGTCCCAGGACAGAAGCTCCGCCTCTGGGACGACGGCCGCACCATCCAACTCGTTCCCGCCGGGGTTCGCGCATCCCTTTGGGGGGTGTTCCGCGACCGTCCCCTCCCACCCATGGAGCGCGAGGCGGATCGTGCCCTCTGAGATCCTCGACTCCTCCTGTTGGATCGAGTACTTCAACGGCTCTCCGATCGGCGAGCGCTTCGCTGGACTGGTCGAGGAAGGCGAGCACCTGCTGGTGCCGAGCATCGTGCTCGCGGAGGTGTACCGCCACGCGCTCCGGCACCGCGGCGACGACGACGCCCTCATGGTTCTGGGCGGCATGGTTCTCCACCATGTCGTGGACCTCGACCCGCTCCTGGCCAAGCTCGCCGCCGAGCTCGGCGTGGAGCACGGCCTTCCCTTGGCCGACTCGGTGATCTACGCCACGGCGCGAACCCACGACGCTACGCTGCATACCCTCGACGCACACTTTGCCGACCTCCCCGGCGTCGAGTTGATCACGCGCGACGCCGGCTGACCGGCCGCTCCGCGGCCAACGCCGCCCACCTCACGGAGCCGCCGCCTCCGCTCCCGCTTCCTTCCGGGGCCGCTGCTTCCGCGGAGCCTTCTTCCCCTTCGCCGGCTCGCCCGTCAGCGCCACGCCCACCACCTCGTCCAGCGTCTCCACCAGGTGGAAAGTGAGCGTGTCCTGGACGTCCGCGGGGATGTCCTCGATGTCCGCCTCGTTGTCGAGCGGGAGGATGATCTCCTTGATCCCGGCGCGGACCGCGCCGAGGACCTTCTCCTTGAGGCCGCCGATGGGGAGCACGCGCCCGGTGAGCGTCAGCTCGCCGGTCATGGCGATGTCCTTGCGCACCTTCCTTCCCGACAGGGCGGAGACCAGCGCCGTCGCCATCGTGATCCCCGCGGACGGTCCGTCCTTGGGAACCGCACCCGCAGGCACGTGGATGTGGACCTCACGCCCCTTGATGGATTCCTCGGGGATACCGAGCGAGTCCCAGTGCGCCTTGGCGTACGAGAGCGCAGCGCGCCCCGACTCCTTCATCACGTCGCCGAGCTGACCGGTGAGCACCAGGCCGCCTTCGCCGGGCATGACGCTCGCCTCCACGAACATGATGTCGCCGCCCATGGGGGTGTAGAACATCCCCGTGGCCACGCCCACCGTGTCCTCCTCGGCCATGCGCTCCGGGTGCACCCGCGGCCGCCCCAGGATCTCGCGCACGTCCTCGGGCGTGGCGTCCAGCTTCTCCGTCTTCCCGGCGGCGATGCTCCGGGCCACCTTCCGGGCGAACTTCCCCACCTCCCGCTCGAGCTGCCGGACCCCCGCCTCCCTGGTGTAGTTCTGCACCAGGTTGAGGACGGCGTCGTCGGTCATGGTGAGCTCGTCGTCCTTCAGGCTGTTCTCCCTGCGCTGCCGCGGCAGCAAGTACCGCTTGGCGATCTGCAGCTTCTCGGCCTCGGTGTAGCCGGCGAAGTCCACGCGCTCCATCCGGTCCATGAGCGGACCGGGGATGCGGTCGAGGTAGTTCGCCGTGGCGATGAAGAGCACCTCCGAGAGGTCGAAGGGGATCCCCAGGTAGTGGTCCACGAACGTCTGGTTCTGGGCCGGATCCAGCACTTCCAGCAGCGCCGAGCTGGGATCGCCCTGGAACGACACGCCGAGCTTGTCCACCTCGTCGAGCAGGAAGACCGGGTTCTTGCTCTTGGCCTGACGCATCCCCTG
>JBFYZE010000356.1:0-4105 GCA_041309665.1 Gemmatimonadales bacterium
GCGGCACCCGCGCCGCCCCCGCGCACCGCAATCCGGTCAGACCCCCTGGCCGCCCTCCACGCGGCGCGCCGCGGCCTGCAGCACGGACTGGATGTCCAAGCCCACGGCCGCCGAGACGGCCTCGACGGTTCCCAGCGCTCCCTGCACGCGCTGGTTGACCGCGTTGCTCACCCCCGTGCCCGAGCCGCCGTCGAGGACCACCACCCGGTCTATGTCCACGCCCTGGACGGCCTTGATCGACGTCTCCAGGAGCTGCGGGAGCTTCTCGGCCAGCAGGACCGCGAAGGCCTGATCCCCGCCGGCCTTCACCTGCTCGTACAGCATCTGCAGAACCTGCGCGGAAGCGCGACCCTGCTCGAGGATGGGCGCGGCCTCGCCCTGCGCGCGCGCGAGGGCGGCCGTGCGCTGGGCGTTGGCGGGCTCCACCACGTCCGCCTGGAGCCGGAGCTTCTCCCGTTCCACGCGCCGGGTCTCGAGCGCCTTCTGCGCCTCGACTTCCGCCTCCTGCGCCCTGACCACCGCGGTGCGCTCCACGATCTGCGCTTCGCGGTCCAGCTCCGCCTTGCGGACGCGGAGCAGGTTCTGCGCCTCGGAGATCCGGACGGCCGCCTCGGCCTCCCTGATCTCGGCGCGCTGGCGCGCGTCGGCCTGGCGCAGGCGCGTCTCGGAGGCCGCGTCCGCCTCGGCGATCTCGGCGTCACGCACGGCCTCCGCCGCGCGCTTGCGCCCGATGGCCTCCAGGTAGCCGCGCTCGTCGCTCACGTTCTGGATCTTGAGCACGTCCAGGTGGAACCCCAGCGCCGCCAGATCCTCGCCCGCGTCCTCGGCCAGCGCCCGCGCGAAGCCCAGACGATCCTCGTTGACCTCTTCGGGAGTGAGTGTCGCCAGGACGCCGCGCAGGTTCCCCATGAGGGTGTCCTTGGCCATGTGCATGATCTCCTCCTCGGTCTTCCCGAGGAGCCGCTCCACGGCGTTGTTGAACACCGTCTCGGGCTGGGACGCGATCTTCACCGCGGCGATCGCCTCGATGTTGAGCGGGATGTTCCCCTTGGAGAACGCGTTCGTCACCTCGATCTCGATGGGGAACGTCTCCAGCGACATGTGGTTGACCGACTCGATGATGGGCACCCGGAGGGTGCGCCCCCCGATCACCGAGCGGTAGCCCACCGACTCCCCGCTGGGGAGCTGCCGGTGGCGCCCGGTGAGGACCGCGGCGCGGTTGGGCGGCACGATCACGATGAGGGAGCGGATCGTCGCGACGGCCACCACGACGACCACGAGGAGCGCGAGCGCCATCACCACGCCGCCGGTCACCAGACCACCGTCCAGAATCGCTTGCAGGTCCATGACACCGCCTCCGGTCAGGGCTTCAGCAACTGCTCATCGTCCAGGGGAGCGACGCGCGCCACCCCGTGCTCCATCTCGACCACCACCACGCTCTTCCACCTCGACGGATCGCCCCGCCCGAGCGCGGACGGGTGCGGGAGTGCCCGGAGCTCGACCTCCCGCCCGGCCCTCTCCACGCGCACGAGTCCGCCCGAGCCGGCGATGGGGAGGATCACCCGGCCGGTGTGTCCGTCCCACTCGTCCTCGCCTCCCAGCTCCCCGGCCTCGGAGCGCCGGACCCAGGCGAAGGCGAGGTTGATGAGGGAGCCCGACAACAGGCCCGTGCCGACCGCCAGCGCGCCGGTCCCAAGCGGGGATCCGCCGGCCCACAGCAGCGTAAGCGAGGTCCCCACGGCGCCGAAGCCGAAGAGGGAGTAAGCGATGGTGCGGACGGAGAAGATCTTGGCGGCGACGCCCCCGTGGGAGCCCGCGTCGTGGTCGTGGCCTCCGGCCGCATCCCCGTGGAGATGGCCCCCGAAGCCGCTGACGTCCGTGTGTCCGCCCAGGTCACCGTGCAGGCCGCCGGCATCCCCGCCCAGGTCACCGTGGGCGCCGAAGAGGCCGCCCATGAGGGAGAGGGCGAGGAACCCGCCACCCAGGACCAGCGAGAAGACGTAGAGCGCGAACATCCGTGGACGGATACGGATAGTGGGGACGACGGCTTCAATCCAACATGGCCGAGGTCCCCCGAATTCGCCATTGTGTCCCACCATGGCCAACGACCACTTCCATCCACCCATCGAGCCCTTCGCCACGGGGACGCTGGCCGTGGATCCGCCTCACGTCCTCTACTGGGAGCAGGTGGGTACGCCCGACGGCATCCCCATCCTCTTCGTCCACGGCGGCCCCGGAGCGGGATGCTCTTCCTTCGACCGGCGCTTCTTCGATCCCGAGCGCTTCCGTGCCGTCCTGGTGGACCAGCGTGGCGCCGGGCGCTCCCGTCCCCACGGCGAGCTGTCCGCCAACGACCCCGACCATCTCGTGGCGGACTTCGAGTCGGTGCGCCGCGAGCTGGGGATCGAGCGGTGGCACCTCTTCGGCGGCTCGTGGGGGAGCACGCTGGCGCTGCACTACGCCGAGGCCCATCCCGAGCGCGTGCTGAGCATGGTGCTGCGGGGCATCTGGCTCATGCGCGACGAGGACGTCCGCTGGTGGCTCTATGACATGGGCAAGGTCCAGCCCGAGCTGTGGGAGGCCTTCGCGGGGCTCATGCCCGAGGCGGAGCGCGGCGATCTCCTCGAGGCCTACTGGAGCAGGCTGACCGGGAGCGACCGGGACGCGGCCATCGCGGCGGCCCGGGCGTGGAGCGTCTACGAGGGCTCGGCGTGCACGCTCCTCCCCAACCCCGAGTTCGCCGGGATGTTCGAGGACCCCGACCTGGCCTGGAGCCTGGCACGCCTGGAGGCCCACTTCACCCGGAACGTGCGTCTGCGCCCGGACGGCATCCTGCTGGACCGGGTGGAGCGGATCCGGCACATCCCGGCGTTCGCCGTGCACGGGCGCTACGACATCATCTGCCCGGCGAAGAACCTCCACGACCTGAAGACGGCGTGGCCCGAGCTGGACGCCGTGTTCGTGCCCGACGCGGGGCACTCGTCCCACGAGCCGGGCATCACGAAGGAGCTCGTCGCGGCCACGCGCCGCATCGCCGAGACGGGGAGCCCGGTGAGGGCCCCGAAGGAGAGTCCCACCCCATGACGCACGGTCCCTTCCTTCCTCCCGAGGTGCGTGAGCAGTTCCCCGGCGCCGCCGGGAGGGTCTACTTCGACATGGCGCTCAAGGGGCTCATCCCCCGCGCCGCCGCCGAAGCCGCCCACACCCACGTCGATGAGGTGCTGAACGCCAGGGCGAGCAAGGCCGCGCACCTGAGGTCGGTGGAGCACTGCCGGGAGATGTTGGCCGGGCTCATCGGGGCCCACGCCGACGAGGTGGCCATCACCAAGAACGTGTCCGAGGGGCTGAACCTCCTCGCGTCCAGCCTCCCGTGGGAGAAGGGCGACAACGTCGTGCTCTGCACCGAGCTGGAGCACCCCAACAACGTCTTCCTCTGGTACAACCTCCGGAAGCTGAAGGGGATCGAGGTCCGCTCGGTGGAGCCCGACGGGGGCCGGATTCCTGTGGAGGGGTTCGCGGCGGCGGTGGACGGGCGCACGCGCCTGGTGACCATTCCCCACGTGTCATTCTCACCCGGCTTCGTCACCGACGTGCGCGCCATCGCGGACGTGGCCCACGCCCGCGGCGCCCTCCTCCTCGTGGACGCGGCCCAGTCCATCGGGTCGCTCCGCTGCGACGTGGGCGAGCTGGGGATCGACGCGCTTGCGGTGGCCACGCAGAAGAGCCTGCTGGCGTTCTACGGGATGGGGTTCCTCTTCGTGAAGAGGTCGCTGGCCGAGTCGCTGATCCCGGCGCACGTGGCGCGCTACGGGATGGACATGGGTGTCGAGGCGGGCGAGACGGCGCGGACGGGGGGAGACCACCTTCCTTACGCCGCTGGTGCGCGGCGCTTCGACCTGGGGAACTACAACTACCTGGGCGCCCAGGCCGCCGAGGCCTCCCTCGCGCTCATCACGGCCGTCGGGATCGACCGCATCGAGGACCACGTGCGCGCGCTCACGGCGAGGCTGGTGGAAGGGCTCCTCGAGATGGGGCCCCGGAGCGCCCCCCGCCACGGGGAGCCCCAGCTCGAGGAGCCCTTGCACGAGCCTCGCGGTGAGCGCGC
>JBFYZE010000357.1:0-10712 GCA_041309665.1 Gemmatimonadales bacterium
CATGCACATCTCGGACTTCTTCGTCGGCAAGCCTGGCCCGGGGAGCATCAGCGAGGCGCTGAGAATGGGACTCCCCCTGATCGTGGAGCAGAACGCATGGACGCTGCCGCAGGAGCGGTACAACGCGACCTGGGTGCGTGAGAACGGCGTAGGGATCGTCGTGTCCAGCATGCGGCATGTTTCCGATGCCGTGCGCGACCTGCTGGTGCCGGAGAACTTCGAACGGTACCGCCGCAACGCCGCTGCGATGGACAACCGGGCCGTCTTCGAGATCCCCGACATGATCGAGCGGATCCTCAGCCGGGGGGAGTAAGCGCGACGGGTCCGCGGCCTCCTACTGCGGCACGTCGTCCTCGTCGCCCAGGTGGCCGCGGTGGCCTTCGGCGCCGTGTTTGATGGTCCGCCCTTCCACCAGGAACACCACGTCCTCGGCGATGTTGGTGGACAGGTCGGCCACCCGCTCCAGGTTCTGCGACACCAGGAGCAGCTCCAGGGCGCCTCCGATGCGCTTCGGGTCCTCGAGCATGTGGGTCACGAGGATGCGGAAGAGGGACCGGCGCAGGTTGTCCACCTTGTCGTCGGTGACGCACACCAGCCGCGCCGTGCCCGAGTTGCGCGACACGTAGGAGGCCAGGGCGTCGGCCAGCATCTCGCGGGTGATCTCCACCATCTCACGGAGCTCACGGAGCTCAGGCAGGGGGTGGGTGTCGGCCAGTCGCCGGGCGGCTTTGGCCATATTCAGGGCGTGGTCCCCCACGCGCTCCAGGTCGTTGGCGGTCTTGTGGGCGGCGATGATCTGGCGCAGGTCGCTGGCCATGGGCTGATGCAGCGCGAGGAGCTCGATGACCCGGGCGTCGATCTCCACCTCCAGATCGTCCACCCGGCCGTCCTCCGCGATGACGGCCGCGGCGGCGCTGGGGTCGCGCTCGAGCACCGCCTGGGTGGCGCGGCCCACGGTGCGCTCGACGATCCCCGCCATCTCCATGAGGCGCTGCTGGAGGGTGTCGAGCTCGTCGTGGAAGTGACGGCGGGCGGTCTGCTCCATGTTCATCCGAATCTCCCCGTCACGTACGCCTCGGTCCGGTCCTCACGGGGGTTCGTGAAGATGGCCTCGGTCGGGCCGTACTCGATGAGGTCCCCCAGGTACAGGAAGGCCGTGTAGTCCGAGATGCGTGCGGCCTGCTGCATGTTGTGGGTGACGATGATGATGGTGTAGTCCTTCTTGAGCTCGTAGATGAGCTCCTCGATGCGCTGGGTGGCGAGGGGATCGAGGGCCGAGGCCGGCTCGTCCATGAGCACGATCTCGGGCTTCACCGCCAGCGTGCGGGCGATGCACAGGCGCTGCTGCTGGCCGCCGGAGAGGGCATAGGCCGACTCGTTCAGGCGGTCCTGGACCTCGTCCCAGAGCGCCGCCTTGCGGAGCGATTCCTCCACCAGCGTGTCCAGGTCCCCCTCGAACCCGTTGACCCTCGGCCCGAAGGCCGTGTTCTCGAAGATGGACTTGGGAAACGGGTTGGGCTTCTGGAACACCATCCCGATGCGGCGGCGCACCTCCACCGGGTCCACGTCGGGGTCGTAGAGGTTCTTGCCCCGGAAGTTGACCTCGCCTTCCACCCGGGCGCCCGCCACCAGGTCGTTCATGCGGTTGAAGCAGCGCAGGAGCGTACTCTTGCCGCACCCGGACGGGCCGATGAGGGCGACCACCTTGTTGGCCGGCACCACCAGGGAGACCTTCCGCACCGCCTCCTTGGCGCCGTAGAACACCGAGACGTCCCGGGTCTCCAGGGCGGGAGCGCGGCCTCCGGAGTCGATGTCGTAGATGGTGGGCATGGTCAGCGGGTCGCTAGCGACGGGTCTGGTACCGGTTCCGGAGGATGATGGCGGCGGCGTTCATGGTGAGCAGGAGGATCAACAGCACCAAGATGCCGGCGGCGGCGAGCGTATGGAACTCCGCCTGCGGTCGGGAGATCCAGTTGTAGATCTGGAGGGGGAGGACGGTGAACGGGTCTCCGAGCCCCGTGGGCGTGAACGCGATGAAGCCCACGGCGCCCACCATGATGAGGGGCGCCGTCTCTCCGATCGCCCGGGAGAGGGCCAGGATCGTCCCCGTGAGGATCCCCGCCATGGCCATGGGGAGCACCTGGAGGCTCACCACCTGCCACCGCGTCGCTCCCAGGCCGTAGGCGGCCTCCCGGATGGAGGGGGGCACGGCGCGGATGGCCTCCTGCGACGCCATGATGATCACCGGCAGGATGAGGAGCGCCAGCGTGAGCGCCCCGGAGATGACGCTCCGCCCCAGCCCGAGGGTGCGCACGAAGACGGCCAGGCCCAGGATCCCGTAGACGATGGACGGCACGCCGGCCAGGTTGGCGATGTTGAGCTGGATGAGCCGGTTGAGCCAGCTGCGGCGCGCGTACTCCTCCAGGTAGATGGCGGCGGCCACGGAGACGGGAAACGCGATGACCGCCGTGAGGCCGAGGAGCCACACCGAGCCGGCCAGCGCCGCCTTGACCCCCGCGCGCTCGGGCAACCGCGAAGCGAAGCTCGTGAGGAAGCGCGAGTCGAGGCGCGGGAGGCCGTCCACCGCCAGGTCCCACAGGAGGACGGCCAGCGACGCCACCCCCACGAGCGTCGCGGCGCCGCACAGGAGGGCGAACGCCGTGCCCAGGGCGCGCCGGCGCCGGTCCCGCGGTGTGCGGACCCCTCCCAGGGGAGACAGCTCTCCGCTCACTCGTACTCCTCCCGGAAGCGGGCCAGCAACCACTGGCTGAACACGTTCATCGCCAGCGTGATGAGGAAGAGCGTCATGCCCACCGCGAAGATGGTCTGGTAGCCGATGCTCCCGTGGGGCGTGTCGCCCAGGCTCGCCTGGACGATGTACGCCGTCATGGTCTGCATGGACTCGAAGGCGTTGAGCGTGAGGTTGGGCATGTTCCCGGCGGCGATGGCCACCGCCATGGTCTCGCCCACGGCGCGGGAGAGGCCGAGGATGAACGACGCGATGATCCCCGAGAGCGCGGAGGGAACCACCACGCGCAGCGACACCTCCATCTTCGTGGCGCCGAGCCCGTAGGCGCCCTCGCGGAGCGCATCGGGCACGGCCCGCAGGGCGTCCTCGGAGAGGGACGAGACCGTGGGCACGATCATGATCCCCACCACGATGGCCGCCGACGCGGCGTTGAAGATCTCCGTCTCCGGCAGGAAGGTGCGCAGCAGCGGCGTGATGAACGTCAGGGCGAAGTAGCCGTACACCACCGTGGGGATCCCGGCCAGGATCTCCAGGACCGGCTTCAGCACGCCTCTGAGCCGGGGTCCCGAGTACTCGGACAGGTAGATGGCCGAGAGCAGCCCCACGGGCACCGCGATGACCGCCGCCCCGGCGGCCACGACGAACGAGCCGGCCATCAGTGGGAGGACCCCGAAGCGCGGGTTCTGGAAGAGGGGCGTCCACTCGGTGCCGAGGAAGAACTCGGCCGGGGAGACGTGGACGAAGAACGAGAGCGTCTCGCGCAGGAGCACGACCACGATCCCCAC
The DNA here is from genome assembly GCA_041309665.1 of Gemmatimonadales bacterium. Lineage (GTDB taxonomy): Bacteria > Gemmatimonadota > Gemmatimonadetes > Longimicrobiales > Gaopeijiaceae > SZUA-318. The sequence goes on from JBFYZE010000357.1 coordinate 3,535, forward strand.
CGTGATGAGCGTGGACGCCGCCGCGCTGGCGAACAGGACCAGGCCGATGGCCTGCTCCTTGAGGTTCCGGGACCTCCGGAAGGACAGGGCCGCGGGACCGGGCTCGACCCTTCCCGCGGCCCCCGTCGCGTCGCTCATCCCGCCTCGCAGCTCCCGCTCAGTCGGAGCCGCCGGCGACGGCGCTCAGCTTGGCCAGGTCGGCGGCGTACTCCTCGGGAGTGAGGGCGTGGTACCCGGTGGTGGGCACCACCGCCTGGGCGTTCTGCACCAGGAACTCCACGTAGGCCATGACCTCGGGCCGCGCCAGGGCGGCATGGCTCACGTACACGAAGAGGGGGCGGGAGAGGGGCGTGTACGTCTGGTCGGCGATGGTGGCCTCGGAGGGTGTGACGCACCCGTTGCCGCCGTCGATGGCCAGGAGCTTGAGCTGGCCCGCGTTCTCGGAGACGTAGGCGTACCCGAAGTACCCGAGGGAGTGGAGGTCCCCGGAGACGCCCTGCACGAGGATGTTGTCGTCCTCCGAGGCCTGGTAGTCGGGACGGCTGGCCCCGGCTTCGCCCATGATGGCCTCGGTGAAGTAGTCGAAAGTGCCCGAGTCGGTGCCGGGGCCGTACAGCTTGATCTCCTCCGCGGGCCACTCGCCACGGACGTCACGCCAGGTCTTCACCTTGCTGTTGGGCTCCCACACCTTCCGGAGCTCGTCCACGGTGAGGCACTGGACGAAGTCGTTGGCCGGGTTGACGATGACGGAGAGCCCGTCCCACGCCACCGGGAGCTCGGTGAACTCGACCCCCGCCGCCTCGCACGCCTCCCGCTCCGAGTCCTTGATGGGGCGGGACGCGTTGGCGATGTGGATCTCGCCGGCACAGAGGCGCTTGAAGCCCCCGCCGGTGCCCGAGACGCCCACCGAGACGCGGACAGCCTGGTTGGCGGCCTGGAACTCCTCGGCGATGGCCTCGGCGATGGGGAAGACGGTGCTGGAGCCGTCGATGAGGACCTCGCCGCCGAGAGCGGTCGCGTCGCCGGATTGGCCCCCGCCGCAGGCGGTGGAGAGGAGGGCCGCGGCCAGGGCCGGGGCGAGGATCTTGGAGAGGTTGCTCATGGGTTCGCGCCTCGAAAGGATGAAGCTCCGCAGGGGGTCGTCCGCCATTGCCGGAGAATAGGTAGAAGCGGGTTCGGAGCCGTGACGGAAACGTAACGACGGCGTAACGCGCCACCCGGTGCCACGCCCCGGGGCGACACGGGTCAGCCCTCCCGCACGGGAACGGTGAACCGGATCGTCGTCCCCTCCCCCAGCGTGCTCTCCGCCCACACCTCCCCACCCATCGCCCCCACCAGGTGGCGGACGATGGAAAGGCCCAACCCGGTCCCCCCGACATCCCGGGCCCGAGAGGAATCGGCCCGGTAGAAGCGCTCGAAGATGCGGGGGAGCGACCGACCCGGGATCCCCTCGCCGTCATCGGAGAACGCGATCTCCGCCAGACCCGGCGCCGGCCGCGTCACAGCCACATGGAGGTGCCCTCCGTCGTCGGTATGGCGCATGGAGTTCTCCATGAGGTTCCGGAAGACCTGGACCAGCGCCTGGCGATCCGCCACGACGTCCGCGTCCCCCTCCACCACGAAGCCGATCTCCCGCTGCGCCGCGGCCTCCTCGAACATCTTCCACGCGTCCCGGGCGAGCTCGGCCGCCGACACCGTGTCCCGGGTCGCCGACCAGGTCCCCGACTCCAGCCGGGAGAGGTCCAGGAGGTCCTCCACCAGCCGCTGCAGCCTGAGCGTGTTGTCCCGGATGGAGGCGAGGAACTGGAGCCTGAGCGGCTCGGGCGGGTCGCCCTCCAGGAGCGTCTCGGCGAACCCCCGGATGGAGGTCAGCGGCGTCTTCAGCTCGTGGGAGGCGTTGGCCACGAAGTCGCGGCGAACCTGCTCCAGGCGCCGTGTCTCGCTCACGTCCAGCAGCGTGGTCACGGCACCGCCCTGCGCCAGGCGGCGGGTGGCGGCGAGGATGATCCGGTCCCCGACCCGTAGCTCCTGGCTCTGCACCGGGTGGATCACCGACCCTTCCAGGAGCTCGCGCAGCTCCTCCTGGCGCACCAGTGTCCCCACCGGCGCCAACGAAGGGATCTCGGCGGGGAAGCCCAGCAGCGTGCGCGCGGCCCGGTTCACCCGCAGGACGCGCGCGTCGGCGTTGAGCGCCACCACGCCCTCCGCCATGGTCTCGATGAGGGCTTCCGTCTCGTCCCGCTCGCGGCCCAGGTCGGAGAGGCGCGCCCGGAGCTCTTCGGCGAGCCGGTTGAACGCCGCCGACAGGTCCGCGAGCTCGGCCACGCCCTGCCCCAGCGGCGCGCGGGAGGAGAAGTCACCCCGGGCGAGCTGGCGCGCCCGCTCCGCCAGGACCACGGTGGGGCGGGCGAGCGCCACGCTCAGCCAATACGCCACCAGGAGCGCCAGGGCCATGGCGGCGACCCCGGCCATGGCTACCGTGCGCTGGACCTGGGACACGGTCTCGTCCACGGTGCCCAGGGGCGCCGCCACACGCAGCACCACGGGGAGGTCCCGGAACGACGTGAGGCGCGCGGCGTAGAGCAGCGGCGTCGCCACCGTGGCGCTCTGCCGCACCGCGAAGGCGGCGCCGGAACGCCCCAGCGCGCCCGCCACCTCCGGACGGCTCCGGTGGTTCTCCTCCTGGCCCACGCGCCCGGCCTCCACGTAGGAGTCGCCCAGGACCACACCCGCCGTGTCGATGAGGGTGACGCGGTATCCGATGCGGTCGGTGATGACCCGGGCCACCGAGTCGGCGGCGGCGGCATCGGAGGTCTCCACGAGCCACGACGCCAACGCCATCTCCCGCTCCAGCTCCGCCTGGTACGTCTCGATGAGCTCGCGGCGGAGCCCCGAGCCCACCAGGACGACGATGAGCAAGGCCATCAGCCCGGTGAGGCCGAGGAAGCCTGCGAAGAGCGCGTGGTGGATGCGGAGGCGCACGGGATCCCGGATCAGAAGTAGAGGAAGCTCTGGACCTTGAGGGAGCGCTGGTCGTCCCCGGTCTGGGGCGACCAGAGGTCCAGGTTGAAGCCGATCTTGTTCCTTCCCGAGACGTACAGCATGAGCCCAGGCGTGAACACCAGCCCGCCGTCGTCGGCGGTGTCCCGGTCCGGATCGCCGACGCTCACTCGGAGGAGGGGTTCGATCCCCACGATGCGCTTCCCCTCCAGGGGCGCGTACCAGCTCGCCGCGCCCTGGAAGGCGAGGAACTTCGCAGGATCCCAGCGGGCCGTGCCCGGACGGGAGGGATCCACGGGGGCGCCTGCGCCGTCGAGGAGCCTCCTCCAGTTCTCGCCACCCGCCAGCCCCACCTGCACCAGGAGGCCGTCGCGCCACGTGCCGATCTGGGCGTCCACACCCCAGGCGCCGGCGTGGGCGTCCTCCTTGGCGGGGTCCACGTAGTCGTGGAGCGCCGCGTTGGCGCCCAGCGTGAGCTCCCCTGCGGCCTTGACGCTCACACGCCCCGAGAAGGACTTGGCGTCGTTCTCGTCGGCCACGTTCTGGCCGGCGCCGTTGGTCATGGACACCTCATAGGCCACCTTCCCCCGGGCGCCGCCCACGCGCACGCCGATGTCGCGGTCCGCGTACCCGAGGCGCTCGACGAGGCGGCTGTACGAGCACACGCTCCCCACCCCGGCGCAACTGTTCACGCCCCCCACGCGCCCGTCCCTCTCGATGAGGGAGAGGTCCACCGAGCTGGCGAGCTCGAAGAGGTCGAAGGGGCGCTTGAACTGGCCCACCGTGACCTGGAATGCCGGCGAGAAGTTGAACTTCACCCACGCGTCCTTGAGCTCGGCGGTGAAGCCTCCGAACTCGGGCTGGAGCCGGGCCTCGAAGAAGTCGTTGACCGTGATGTCCGCCTCGATGCGGGCGCGGCGGAAGAAGAACTGGCTATGGTACGACTCCACGGAGGAGGAGGTGAACTGGGTGTGCATCCGCCCGCCGATGCGCACGGACGCATACCGGGGGGAGACGGAGGCCTGGGCCGCCAGGTCACCGGCCAGGGTCGAGGCCACGGCCAGCGCGACCATGGAAGCGGAGATCCAGCGCATCCAGAAGCTCTCGAGAGGGGTGGTCGGGGGCGCGCCCCCGGGTCGGGTTCGGCGTGAATGTGACAGCCTGGTAACCGAACCTCAACGAACCCCCTTGGAAAGACCCCTCTTGTTACTCTCGTGTTACGAACTTGAACCCCGACCGTCTCAAAACCCTTCCGGAACCTTGAGCCGGTACCCGAAGCCCCGGATCGTCTCGATCCAGTCACCCGTCTCCCCCAGCTTGCCGCGGAGCCTGCGCACGTGCATGTCCACCGTGCGCGTCTGGATGCGCTCGGACGCGTGGGGCTCCACGTCCCAGGCCTTCTCCAGGAGCTGCTGGCGGCTCTGGGTGCGCCCGCGGCGCTCCATGAGGGCCTGGAGCAGGCGGAACTCGGTGGGCGTGAGGGTGAGCTCCTCGCCGGACAGGGTGATCTGGTGCGACGCCAGGTCCATGCGGATGGGCCCGGCCTTGAGGATGCGGCCACCCGCCGTGATCCCGGCCTCCTGGACACGCCGGAGGATGGCCTGCACGCGGAGCACGAGCTCCCGGGGGCTGAACGGCTTGGTCAGGTAGTCGTCGGCGCCCAGCTCGAATCCCTTGATGCGATCTTCCTGCTCCCGCTTCGCGGTGAGGACGAGGACGGGGATGTTGGACGTGGCCGGTTCGTCCTTGAGGCGCTGGAGCACCTCGTCCCCGGAGAGCCCCGGGAGCATCCGGTCCAGCACCACGAGGTCGGGGATGTCCCGCGAGATGGCCTGGAGCGCCTCGAGGCCCGTGCCCGCCGTCTCGACCCTGAAGCCCTCCCGGGTGAGCTGGTAGGCGATGAGGGCGGCGATGTCGGGCTCGTCCTCGACCACGAGGACGCGCGGGACGGCGGTGGATTGGGGTGCCATGTCCATGATGGCCTGCGCGACTGAAGGGTTCACGGGGTTCGCTCCGGGAGGGGCAGGTGGGGCCGCGCCGCCTCCCGGGGCCCCGCCCGGGCTATGCGCCGCGACAGATCGCTTCCAGCTCTTCCTTCGAAAGGGTGTGGTCCGTGTTCTTGGCCGCGTGCAGGATGCGGCGGCAGAGCGCTTCGTCGTCCGGGTCCCGTCCGTGCACGCGGAGCCAGTGCTTCACGTTGGAGAGCCCCGACATGGGGCCGATCTCGATGTGCTGGCGCCGCCCCACCAGGGAAGCCGGCACGCCCGAATAGACCCTGTCGGCCATCCAGGACTCGCCCTTCTCCTCCGCCTTCAGGATGGCGGCGGCGTGCACCCCGGTGGCGGTCCGGAACGCGTCCCACCCCACCACCGGAGCGGAGTGCGGGAGGGGGATGCGGTAGGCCTGCGCCACGACCTGGCAATAGGCCGGAAGCAGGGTGAGGTCGGCCTTGTGCACGCCATGCAGCGCGAGGTTCACGAGGATGAGCTCCATCTCGGTGTTGCCCGCTCGCTCGCCCACGCCCAGCGCGGTTCCGTGCACCCGGCCCGCTCCAGCCTGGATCGCAGCCATCGTGTTCGCGAGGCCGAAGCCCCGGTCCCGGTGCCCGTGCCAGTCCACGCCCACGTCCGCGCCCGAGGGCTCCACGATCTCCTCGATCACGAAGCGCACCAGGGCCCGGGCGCCTTCCGGGGTGGCGTGGCCCACCGTGTCGGCGATGCAGATCCGCCGGGCCCCGCACCCGATGGCCGTGCGATAGATCGCCTTCAGCACCTCGGGCCTCGAGCGGGTGGAGTCCTCGGTGACCATCATCACCGGGATCCCCTCCCGGACCGCGAACGCCACCGCCTCCTCGCACGCGCGGAGCATCCGCTCCAGCGTCCAGCCCTCGGCGTACTGGCGGATGGGGGAGCTGCCGATGAAGGCCGCCAGCTCGATGGGGATCCCCACCTTCTGCGAGATCTCCACCACGGGGCGCACGTCGGAGAGCTTCGTGCGCGCCGCGCAGTTGGGCCTGATCGAGAGCTTGGCTCCGACGATCTCCCGGGCCAGGGCGGTCACGGCGCCCACGGAGCGGCGGCCGGACCCCGGCAGCCCCAGGTCGGCGCTGTGGATCCCGAGCCGATCCATCAGATGGAGGAGCCGGATCTTGTCCCCGAGGAGCGCGTCCACCGCCGAGGGGTTCTGGAGCCCGTCCCGGAGCGTCTCGTCGTCCAGCTCCACGCGCCCGACCCGGGACCAGTCGAAGCTCCCCTTCCCCCGGTTCCAGTCGTGGATCAGGTCCCGCTCGTCCATGGCCCCCGTGCCGGTTCGGCGTCGGCCAGCGCAAGACATATAACATAGGGACCGGACCCGGGGTGGGCGACACGTCGGGCGGGGGATGGAGGCCCCCGCAGGTTGCACAACGCTATCTCCGGGGCGTAACGGCCTCCGTGACGGGACGGTCACGACGACGTAACGGCGCTCAGAACCCGTTGCTGTACGATACGAACTTGAATACGCCGCCCCGCTCCAGGATGCTCCCGAAGAGCTCGAGATCCCGGGGTTCGCCCCCGGGGGGCCGGAGGTGCATGACGCAGTCCTCCCAGACGCGGTTCGGCCCCTCCGTTCGCGGCTCGGGCGGGCACGTGTAACCGGCGGCGTGGGCACGGCGCCCGCCCATGCGCTCCAGGAGCCGCCCGAACCCCCGGCTCGACCCGTTCTCGATCTGGAACCAGAGTAGCCCCGGAGCCAGCTCGTAGGGAGGCGCGGTGAACCGGGTGTGCGGGTAGTACAGCCAGGCGAACTCGACGCGGGTGAGGAGCATGTCCCGGAAGGCCGACGTGTCCGCTGCCTCCAGGGCCGAGACGAAGCGCTCGACCAGCGCGTCCCGGGACGGCGCGCCGCCTCCCAGCGAACTGGTTTCCTCCCCCACGGCGGAGCGGAAGCGGCGCAGCTCCTCCTCGATGGGGAAGATGCTGTCCACGATGGTCCGGATCGTGTCGGGCTGGGCAGCGGCCGGGGGGTTCTCCGCCCGCCCGCACCCTGTCAGGAGCGAAGCGGTCAACAGGGCGGCGAGAGGGGCGGAGGACCGGGCCCCACATCGGACGGCGTTTCGGATCATGATCTCATTATACTCCCTCGTGTCCCTGGCACGCAGCGCTCGCACGAAGCCTTCAAGTGCTGACGGCCGGCGCCCG